>NZ_JAAHGK010000458.1:0-5314 GCF_010672505.1 Okeania sp. SIO2B9
CCAAGAACTAGGATAAGGAAACCAAGGAGGTAAGTATAATTTTTTCTGTTTATTCATTAGATAACTATTTCAGAGGAAAAATTGATCAATCACAAATTCATGCCACAACCAACAGCAGATGGCTCTTTTACTTTTTTTTCACCCGAATTTGGTGAAACTTTTCACTCTCATTTTGGCGCTCAACAAGAAGCAGAATTTAAGTTTGTTTACCCAGTTCAACTATTATCTAGAATACATCAACCCGTGGTGTGCCTACTTGACGTTTGTTATGGACTAGGATATAACACTGCTTCTGCTTTAGCAGCCATCTGGAAAATTAATCCTGGTTGTCAAGTTCAATTGGTGGGTCTAGAATTAGACCCAGAGGTGCCAAAAGCAGCGATCGCTACAGGTCTTCTAGATAATTGGCCTGACCCTGTGCCAGAATTATTAGCTACTCTAGCTAATACCCATCAATTACAAACAGAAAAAATTCAAGCCAAACTGCCCATCGGGGACGCTAGAAGAACTATTCAAGAACTAAATAACTCCGGTTTCCAAGCTGATGCTATATTTCTCGACCCTTTTTCTCCACCCAGTTGTCCTCAACTTTGGACCGTAGAATTTTTGCGCTTAGTAGGTAGCTTTCTCAAACCTGATGGTTATCTAGCTACTTTTTCCTGCTCTGCAGCAGTCAGAAAAGCATTACTAGAAGCTCATTTGAAAATTGGTTCTACTGCACCAGTAGGTAGGCGATCGCCAGGAACAGTGGCCAGTTTTACTGAAGAATATTTACCCCCACTGTCCGAAAAAGAAAAAGAACATTTACTAACTCGCGCTAGTATTCCCTACCGAGACCCCCACTTATCAGACTCGGCGGAAATTATTATGCATCGTCGCCAGTTAGAACAACAAAAATCTTCCCTAGAACCTACATCTCATTGGAAAAAACGTTGGTTGTTGAAGAAGGAGTCAGGAGTCAGGAGTCAGGAGTCAGGAGTTCAAATTTAAAAGTCAAAAGTCAAAAGTCAAAAGTGAGGATATATGAAACTATGAAACTATAAGTACTGGAGAGTACAAAGTTCTGCTAAAAAACAGTTGGCTCTCAAGATTGAAAGTGTTACTGGGAAAGGTTTACAGCACCTACTGTTGTGAATGGAGAATTTTTAACCTTGAGTCCGTGAAACCCTTGACTAGCAATAGTTATTCCCAGAACTTTGCACTGTCTAGTATAAGTAGTCATGCAAAATTAATGAAACATACTCTAAAGCTAAAAAGCTGATGCTGTAAAAATTACAGAGAATAAAATTAGGTAATTAATTTTGCTTAAGCACTTAGCAGTGCTTGAGGGGTATATTTACAAATTGCAGAGACTACCCAATAGCTAAAAGTCTTATATTATCTGCTTTTTATATCATATCCGCTAAAAAATGTTCCATTAAAGCACCGTAGAAGTCAAAAGTCAAAAGTCAAAAGTCAAAAGTGAGATTTTATGAAAAAAAAGCAGTGCTTGAGGGGTATATTTACAAATTGCAGGGACTACCCAATAGCTAAAAGTCAAAAGTGAGATTTTATGAAAAAAAAGCAGTGCTTGAGGGGTATATTTACAAATTGCAGAGACTACCCAATAGCTAAAAGTCTTATATTATCTGCTTTTTATATCATATCCGCTTAATGTCGGTATCAAAAAAATGTTCAATCTGAGCGCCATTGCCAAATCTTTCTCAATCTCCCCTACTCTCCTACTGCCCTACTCCCTATCTCCCACTTTTTCTAAACAACCACCTCGAGGACTGCCATATATGAGAGGATAAATATTATAGATTCGCTAATATAACGTTTCTTATTCAATAAGAAAATAATCTCAAAAATCATGGTAGCGGTAGCAATTTTAGCGGCTGGACGTGGCACCAGAATGAAATCTGACCTACCTAAGGTATTACACCAGTTAGGTTCTTGTACCTTAGTAGAACGGGTCTTGAAAAGTTGTGTTTCTATTCAACCATCGAGAATAATTATTATAGTTGGTTATCGTGGAGACCTTGTACAAGAGTCTCTTCTTAATACTGAGAATCAAGACGATAACTTACCCACCCCGGAATTTGTAGAGCAAAGGGAACAATTAGGGACTGGTCATGCCGTTCAACAGTTATTACCCAGTCTTGAAGGATTTTCTGAAGACCTTCTGGTTTTAAATGGGGATGTACCATTATTACGGCCAGAAACTCTGAAGAATTTAATTGACACTCACAAAGAAAATCAAAATTCAGCCACCATCTTGACTGCGAATCTGCCTAATCCCAAAGGTTACGGTAGAATATTCTGTGATACAAATAACATCGTTACACAAATAGTAGAAGACCGAGACTGTACGGCAGCTCAGAAACAAAACCACCGAGTAAATGCCGGAGTCTACTGTTTTAGATGGCCAGCTTTAGCAGAGATTTTACCAAGACTTACCACAAATAATGACCAACAAGAGTACTACATAACAGATACAGTTAATTTTCTCAGCCCTGTTATGGCAGTTGATGTGAATGACTATCAAGAAATTGTTGGTATTAACGACCGTAAACACTTGGCTACAGCTTATGATATTTTGCAAACGCGGGTTAAAGATGATTGGATGAGCGCTGGAGTAACTTTGATAGACCCCGATAGTATCACTATTGATGATACAGTTTTGTTACAACGGGATGTGATTATTGAACCACAAACTCATATTCGGGGTAGAAGTACCATTGGTGCTGGTAGTCGTGTTGGGCCAGGAAGTTTGATTGAAAATAGTCAGATCGGTAAAAATGTATCGATTTTGTATTCGGTGATTTCTGATAGTGCGGTGGCAGATCATACTAGTATTGGCCCTTATGCACATCTACGAGGAGATTCTCAAGTGGGTTCTCGCTGTCGAATTGGTAATTTCGTAGAATTGAAAAAAGCTCAGGTGGGCGATCGCACTAATGCAGCTCATTTATCTTATTTAGGGGATGCGACCTTGGGAGAAAAGGTAAATGTTGGTGCAGGTACAATTATTGCTAACTATGATGGAGTGAAAAAACATCATACCGAAATTGGCGATCGCTCTAAGACTGGTGCAAATAGTGTATTGGTTGCTCCTGTGACTTTGGGGGAAGATGTGACGGTGGCGGCAGGTTCGGTAGTAACAAAGAATGTGGAGGATGATAGTTTGGTTATTGCTCGCTCTCGACAACTTACGAGAAAAGGTTGGCGGTTAAAGCAGTAACTGTACTCAGGTGAGTTGAAAGATTACTATCCCCCTAATGAATGCTTGGATAAAGTCAATTGATCAATTGCTATTCCTGGTTCTTCAAAAATATAAAAATCAACGCCTGTTTACTAGGTTACTGATTATTGACGTAGCTCAAGAACCATCGATTATTCTAAACCAAAATTTAGAGGTACAGAGATTATACAACTTAACTATTAGGAGAGTAGGGTAGTAGGGAAGATGGTTAGAGAGAATTTTGAAAAAGGAGTCCAGTAGGGTGCGTTACATTTCATTAACGCACCATTTATAAATGCAATACGGTTCAGGAGTCCAGTAGTAGACTGACACATATTCAATGGTGCGTTACGACAGACTGTTAAATGGCTTTCATAGTCTAAATTTTAGCCGTCTAACGCACCCTACAAATTTTGCTGATAACTGATAACTGATAACTGATAACTAATTATGAAAGCTTTTGAAATTCAGGAATTTGGTAATTTAGTCTGTACTGAAAGACCACAACCACAACCAAAATTTGGAGAAGTTTTAGTGAAAGTTAAAGCTGTCTCCCTTAACTATCGAGATATTTTAATGGTTAAAGGTCTTTACAACCCCCATCTAAATTTACCTGTTATTCCATGTTCCGATGGAGCAGGAGAAGTTGTGTCAATAGGAGAAGGTGTCACTAAATTTAAACCTGGAGACAGAGTTGCGAGTATTTTTATGCAGAAATGGCGATCGGGTAATTTAACTAAGGAGGCATTTAAGTCAGCTTTGGGTGGTGAAGTTGACGGAATGTTGGCAGAATATTTGGTGTTGTCTGAAGATGGTTTAGTAAGTATTCCGTCTCACTTATCTGATACAGAAGCAGCTACTTTACCTTGTGCTGCAGTAACAGCTTGGCACGCTTTAATGGAAGCAGGTTTAAAACCAGGGGAAACAGTGTTAGTTATGGGAACAGGTGGAGTTTCTTTGTTTGCTTTACAGTTTGCAGTTATGGCAGGAGCGCGAGTCATTGCAACTTCCAGTAGTGATGAAAAGTTGGAGAGGGTGAAGCAGTTAGGTGCATCTGATGTCATTAATTATAAGTCTGTAACGAAGTGGGAAAAACAGGTGTTGGCGTTAACTGAGGGAGTGGGAGTTGATTATATTGTGGAAGTTGGTGGAGCAAATACTTTGAGTAAGTCTTTAAAAGCAGTCAAAATGGGAGGGCAAATTAGTTTAATAGGTGTATTAGCAGGAGCGCAAGCAGAATTTAATCCTTTACCCGCAGTGATGAAAGGAGTCCGGATACAAGGAATTTTTGTCGGTTCGCGCCAGATGTTTGAGGCAATGAATAAGGCCATAGATGTGAATAAATTACATCCTGTATGCGATCGCGTCTTTCCATTTGAGTCAGCTCCAGAAGCACTAAGTTATATGGAAACAGGTTCCCATTTTGGCAAAATTACAATTCAACTTTAGGAGATAAAAATGAAAGCATTAGTATTGGATAAACCAGGAACTCCCGATAGTTTACTTATGGCCGAAATGCCTTTACCACAACCAAAAGCAGGAGAAATACGGGTAAAAGTTCATGCAGTAGGATTAAATCCTGTTGACTACAAAGTAGCTGCTTCTGGGTCGTCAAGGTGGAGTTATCCATTTATTTTAGGGTTAGATGTGGCGGGAGTTGTGGATGCTGTCGGTGCTGATGTGACTGACTGGCAAGTTGGAGATCGAGTTTATTATCATGGAAATTTGTCTAAACCCGGAGGTTATGCAGAATATACTAACGCTACCGCCATAGCAGTTGCTCCACTTCCAGAAGGTGTTTCTTTTACTGAAGCTGCTGCTATTCCTTGTGCGGGTTTGACTGCTTACCAAGCTTTGCATCGACGCTTGCACATTCAGTCAGAGCAAACTATTTTAATTCATGGTGGTGCTGGTGGGGTTGGTGGTTTTGGGGTACAGTTGTCAGTGTTAGCTGGATTGGAGGTAATTACAACCATAAGGGGGTTGGTAAGGGGGTGCTGGTTTCCCCACTCCTCCACAGGGTGGGGCGGAAAGCACCCCCTTACATAAATAAATGTTGATCCGCTTCGATCAAGATGTTTGTCTACCTCC
>NZ_JAAHGK010000459.1:0-5310 GCF_010672505.1 Okeania sp. SIO2B9
TCACCATTAACAAAGCTAAGGAATGGTTCTTTTGCTTCTCATGCTTTGAAAGAAAAGTTTAGTCAATACTTTCTAGACATTTTTCAGACAGGTGCTCGTTTACAAATGTACCATTCCTTAGCTTTGTTAATGGTGGCTTTTTTATTAACTATTGAAGAGTTACCTCAAGGATTAATGGTGGCGGCTGGCTATGCTTTTATTATTGGGATAGCAATTTTTTCTGGGAGCTTATATGCTTTAAGTCTGACAGGAATTAAATGGTTAGGAGCTATTACGCCCATAGGTGGAATTGCCTTGATTATTGGATGGGGGTGTATGGCAGTCGCTGGTTGGAACTTAAAACTATAAAAATTGATTATTTTGATTATTTATAGAAATATTTAAAGATATTCAAGTCAAAAAATCAGCAAATAATGAACAATATTTTGCCAAAAGTTTTAAAGAAGACAACTTCGAGCTATAGTGTAGTAAACCAAAGCTATACAAATCTGGGTATCTGGCTTCTGTGAGTTACTGCCTTAATCCCAACTGCCCCAATCCGTCTGACCCATTAAATGCTGGTAAACGCATTTGTTGTCAATGTGGCTCACAATTGTTGCTGCAAAATCGGTATCGCGTGATTAAGCCCCTTGGGGGGGGAGGTTTTGGGAAAACTTATTTAGTAGATGATCAAGGTGTAAAAAAAGTTCTAAAAGTATTACTGAAAAGTCATCCAAAAGCTGTATCTCTGTTTCAGCAGGAAGCACAAGTACTAATCAGTTTACGAAACCCTGGGATTCCGAAGATAGAAAAAGATGGTTATTTTACATTTTTCCCAGAAAATAGTGATGAATCTATACACTGCCTCGTAATGGAATTTATTGGTGGTGCAAATTTACAGGATTGGATGAAAAGTCGTCGCCATAGACCAATAAATCAAGCTCAAGCAGTAGATTGGCTGACACAATTATCGGAAATATTGGAAAAAGTTCATCAGCAAAATTATTTCCATAGAGATATTAAGCCCCACAACATCATGCGTAGACTAAATGGCCAATTGGTGTTAATAGATTTTGGTACTGTCAGAGAGGTATCTGAAACTTACTTAGTCAAAGTAGGTCAGGGGGAAAATGTTACAGGTATTGTCTCACCAGGATATACTGCCCCAGAGCAAACAAATGGCAAAGCTGTTCCTCAATCAGATTTTTTTGCTCTAGGGCGGACTTTTGTCTATTTATTAACAGGTAAACCCCCCACGGCCTTTCCAGAAAATCCTCGTTCGGGAAAATTGCAATGGCGAAAATATGCTCCTCACATATCAAAGAGGTTGGCAGATATAGTTGATTATTTGATGGCTCCTTTCCCAGGAAATAGACCTCAAACTCCAGCCATGATTTTGCAGTGCCTAGCAGAAATTGATACCGGAGATAGTTCTGGTAAAGAAAATTATCGAATGCCTTCCCCTTCTAAGCAGACTAAACGAGGCCAAGAAAACACTAAATTGCCAACAGACCAAACTCAAACAAGAAGTTTATCTAGAACAAAATTCAAGACAAAAATATCCCGTAATCAGTCAAACATTAAATTAAAAAATAATCTGATAATCGGGTTAACAATGTTGCTATTGGCAGTAGCAACCTCTCAATTTTATGGCTTTTGGCGCTATAGAATTTTTCCTGCAGATCCAATCCTATTGTTACGAGGGTTGAATAGTAGTCGATTTTTGCAGACTACCTTAAATGGTTATTTAGGACCAGTAAATGCGATCGCTCTGACACCAGATGGTCAAATTCTTGCTACAAGTAGCTCTAATACAATTAAAATTTGGAACCTCAAGACTGAGGAATTAAAAAATAACATTGCAGATGCTCATACAGCTCAAGTAACTACTCTAGCAATTAGTCCTAGTGGTCAAATATTAGTAAGTGGTAGTGCCGATCAAACTATCAAATTTTGGGATCTAGGAGTAGGTAAATTAATAGATACAATTCTGGCTCATCAAGGCCAAGCAAAGGCAGTGGCCATTAGTCCTGATGGACAGACATTAGCAAGTGTTGGTAGTGATCGATTAATGAAATTGTGGAATATCCAAACAAGTAGTCGAATGCTTACCTGGATACCAGATCAAGAACATGAAGTAAATACTTTAGCTTTTAGCCGAGATGGGACTATTTTAGTTAGTGGTAGTAATGACGGAACCATTAGACTGTGGAACGTTAGTACGGGTATTCGTAGACAAACTCTAGAGGGACATACCAAGGCAGTTAGTACGGTCGTTATCAGTCCAGATAATCAAACTTTAGCTAGTGGAAGTGAAGATGGAACTATTATACTATGGAATTTAAACACAGGGGAAAAAGAAAGTGTAATTAAACCAAATATAGCTGCAGTCAAATCTATTGTTTTCACTCCTGATCAGCAAAAAATAGTAGCTGCCGGTGAAAATATTACTATTTGGGATCTAATTACAGAGGAGAAATTACAAACATTGATTGGTCATTCTGAATCAATAAGTTCTCTTGCTATTACTCCTGATGGTAAAACCTTAGTTAGTGGAAGTGCAGATCAAACTATTAAGGTCTGGCGAATACCATAATATTCTGTCCGCTGATTTAATCACTTAACTTCCTGGGTCGGAACTGCTTCCCTCTAAGATTGGGAGTCTTAAACGAACCTGTTAAAATAGATAAAAACTTTCTCTTTTCTTCTTTGGTTGATTTATCTTCCCTGTTTCCTGTTTCCGTTTATTTAGTAAGTGTTCAACCAGAAATAATATTATAGCAGGAGAAAGAAGGAAGAAGGAAGAAGGAAGAAGGAAAAACCTTGCGTTGTCTGAGTGTTAAGCTTTTGATATGTCCGCGCCCTTTGCTTCGACTGCTATAACTAGAAAAATTTTACTCTACAGACTGAACTAACACAAAAAGCAAAAGTAGGAAAAAAAGATGATTTCTTATTTACCCTACTTTCTTTGTTTTGCTTAGTCAATTCAGGTTTTAGTAATATTCTAAAACCTAAATTGAGTCCTGATAGTTCCTACCCAGAGAGTTTCATTATCCTCAATGTGATTAGGATTAGTAATCACAAACAAACCAGGAGTAATCGCAATATTGTCGTTCATTTGGAAGCGATAGAATACTTCAATGTGTATAGATGTATCTGGGTCTTTTAAATCATCATCATCACCACCATCAGTAATAATTGGTGGTACACCAACAATGATACCTCCTAAACTACCGTCCCTGAATAGATCTGGAAAAGCTAAGGTCAAAGCGCCAGTGATGATAGTGATATCATCATCATCACTATCATCTTCAGGACGAGCAAATGAGGCACCAGCCCAACCACCTATTTGAAACCAATCCTTAACTTTCCATTGAGCTTCAAAGTTGAGGTTGTCTGCTGTACTTCTTCTGTCATTAAAAGGATCTCTGGCCAGAAAACTACCAGTACTTCCGGTTAAGTTCAAATCTCCTTTCGGATGATATGCACGCAAATAACCTAGTTGAAAAGATATTTTATCATTTGGCTCAATTGTAACCTGGCCAAATCCACTAAACCCACCATTAAAAAGACCTCTACCTTCTTGAGGGTCTTCCGAATCTGGTACAGCATAACCTATAGTCATCTCAATCGCATCACTGAAAGCATAGGCAAATTTCATACCCGCATCAGAAGGAGCACGATAGAAAGTAGGGGTGAAGCGTCCAAACCTAGAAAAAGAACCAGCACCACTACTTTGAAAAGGATTAATAGGTGCCACAAAGTCATCAATACCATAGCCATTAGCAGCTATCTCTATTTGTGCTTTATTGTTGAGTAAAGGAAAACGATAGGCCAGTTTATTGAGAGTCACATCATCATCTAGATCGTCATCTGTAGATAGACGAGTCATCAAACTATTTGTCAAATCTCGAGCGCTATAGTTAGGAACGTTACGAGCTTGTAAACGAGTTCTCAAGCGATCTTTACCTGTAAAACTGGTATCAAAAATTAAACGAACCCGATAAGAAAGAGTCGCCTCTGTTCGATCCTCGTCACTCCGTGGTAGTCCACGTCCCCCAGCTTTTTCTCCAAAGGTATCACTCAACCAAAATAAAATTTCACCACCCAGTTTGGTAGTTGTTGAGAATTGATTGGCTTCCAGCTCCTCCGTTCTAGCTTCCAGAGCATCAACACGGCCACGCAACTCAGCTAATTCTGTAGCAAACTCTTCTTGCAGTCTCTGTAATACTGCCAAATCATCACGAGTCACTAAATCTGCTGTTGCTGCTGCGACTAATTCTGTAATTCGATCCAAACAAGCATTTAGACCAGCAGCAAACTCATAACGGGTCATCGCCCGATTACCTTTGTAAGTACCATCTGGATAACCAGCAATACAACCATAACGTTCTACTAAAGATTGCAAAGCTTGAAAAGCCCAATCAGTGGGTTGGACATCTGATAATTGAGTCACAGATGTTACTTGTCCCATGGGATCTACTTGTTCTAACTCTGCTCCAGGAATCTTCAGGGAAGGATCTTTTAGATTTTGTAATCTAGTATCTCCTGGTATTTCTACTTCTTCTGAGGAGGTATCACCTTGTGATTCTGTGGGCAGTTCAGATGAAGTAGTTGAATAGTTAGTTGTATTTGTATTAACATCTTGAGCATTAGCCAGTTGTTCTACAGAAACCTGATTTGCTAAAGCAGAATTAGCTATTAGTAAAGTGGCGATACTGAATACACCAGAAGTCTGTTTTAGAACATTCAGGGTAATTTTTGTCATTTTGCTCTCCTCACACCTTTTTATAACCAATGAACAACCCTACTGTTTAGAGTAGATTTTACTATTGATTGTTCCAATTTATTTTCTTAACAGAAGTCTTAGTGTTAGCTAAGTTTAATCTGGTTTAATCTGGAGATAGATATCTAAAATTATTTAGCATTAGAGAATTAAGGGCTTCAATGCTCTAAAATATGGCATAAACAAATAGAATATTTTTCTCCATAAAATTATTCCTAGTAGTTTTTACACAAAACTTATCCTGAAAAAAGACAAGTTAAGTATCGCCCTTGAGTGTAACAACAATTTAGATATTAGATAAATATGTCTAAACTTCACTAGAACTATCAGTAGACTCAAAGTATTTCTGAATAATTAGATACAGTAGACATAGTTACCTTTTTTTACCAAGAAGGTTAGCACCTCTTACGCAATAGTGCAACTATCTTGAATGTAATATTTGATTTATTTTATTTTTCTGCCTATTGTTCCAGGAGTATGACTAGGTAATACCAGACATGATATTTTTTTACTCTACAAAGTCAAAAGCTAATTTAGTTCAATCT
>NZ_JAAHGK010000046.1:0-13363 GCF_010672505.1 Okeania sp. SIO2B9
TGAAAGAAACAATAGAGTTTTTTAGCAATATTATGGGTTGAGAGAGGAGTCAGGAGTCAGGAGTCAGAAGTCAGGAGGAAAGAAAGAAGTAAGAGGAGGAAAAGGAGAAAGATACAGTAGGTTGGGTTAAGCGTAAGCGCAACCCAACAAATACCTAAACCAAACCTACATTAACAGTTATTTTTCACTCTTAAATTTATGGTTATGGATAGCTCTTAGAAGTTAAAAATGCGAAATATTATGACCGGAGCATAGTTGATTATATTTCTTTGTTTAAGCAGAAATAATGTAAGTTATGCTAATGTCCTATGTGTTGAATTTTGTTCCTCAACCCAACCTACAAAAGTGAATATAGAATTAAATCATAATTGTAAGAAACCCTTCTGCTTTCTGCCTTCCTTCCACTAAAGTGTAAATATTCAAGCAGACATGATATGAGAGACTGGAATCTAAATAAACTTATAGTTATTAACTTAATTGTTTTGAATATTGCGATTATTTGTCTAGCGGTGGCGTTAATTTTTTCACCTAATAAAACTTTGGCAACTTCCATTGCTAAAACTACACCTAAAATAGAACAAAAAATTGAGGCGATCGATTCAGAAAAGTTAAGTCAAGGTAGAGGTAGAAAATATGAATATAAGGTTGAATATCAATTTGGTTTTCCTCAAAGTAATGAAGAAAGAGACCGCTATATAGAAGCTTTAAACGATGCGGGTAAAGATGGATGGGAATTAAGTCAAACTGATGTGGTTTTTAATCCTTCTAGTGGGCGAGGATTATATATTCTGATATTTAAAAAAGATAAATAGTTGAAGAAGGAAGAAGGAAGAAGGAAGGGATGATTATTTATAAGTTATATCAAGTCTCATTAATTAGCAATAATAAAAATCTTTTCTCTGATAAATTTATCCCTTTTCCCTGTTCCCTAAAGCAATAAAACCTTGTAATTCATCAACTCGATAACTGCTGTAATTAATCCTATTTTTGGGGTGCGTCTCATATTTGCAAAAATACTTTTTTCCTATATATTCCCTATTCCCTGTTTCCTGTTCCCTGTTCCCTAAAAGCGATAAATTTTTGGCTTTATTCAAAATTGAGATTCACCCTATTTTTGGGCTGTCACTTCAATAATTTCTGTATCCATAATCATCTTACTGTTACTGACTAAATCTTCGTGTTTATTCGTATTTAGGGTAACAGTTATTTTATTGCTGCCTGGGTCTAAATTTCCCAGATAATACCAATTGCTATAAATTCTAGTAATTTTTTTGTCATTGATATATAAATGAGCATGACCTTCATTAGGATTACTACTTTGATTTACTGTTTCCGGGGCAAACTTAAAGTTAGTTAGCTTCAACTCTAAATTCCATCCTTTCATAGTATCCTTATAAGCAACTAAATCAACTTCAGGAACTGGTTTATCTGCTGGAATTTCTATTTTTTTATGACTATGACCCATACCCCCATGAGA
Source organism: Okeania sp. SIO2B9 (assembly GCF_010672505.1). Classification (NCBI taxonomy): domain Bacteria; kingdom Bacillati; phylum Cyanobacteriota; class Cyanophyceae; order Oscillatoriales; family Microcoleaceae; genus Okeania; species Okeania sp. SIO2B9. The sequence continues at coordinate 1,478 of NZ_JAAHGK010000046.1, forward strand.
CTCATCAGCAATTAGATTGTTACCAGAAGAATGAACTGTTTTAGCAATTCCTAATCCCGCAGTTACAATTAGTATGATTGATGTGAGTTTTAATAATTGTTTCATCCTTGTTTTTCCTTTATTTTATAATTTTTAATTTTTTTATAATGGGTAAGGGTAGTTAAAATGTCAAAAGACAAGCCGTCATACTTGAAAATTTAGAACGTAGGAAATAGTTTAAACACAAATTATATTATGTCCGTTTTGATAGTTAGTTAGGTTGAAAGTTTGAGATAGCGATCGTTATTTCATTAAAAAGGGGATTTCAACCCCTCCTAAAATTAAACGACAACCTAGAAGTTGGGGGTTTAAACCCAAGTTTTCAGCACGCTAAAAGCTGAGTGCTGTTTGCAGAGCATTCCGGTACGGAAAATGCTGATAGCTAGTTAAAAGGAGGTAAGCATTCAGCTATTAGCACTAAGCAGTCAGCAATTAGTAATGAGTAATTACTTCTAAGGTTTAGGAAGGGGAATTTGCCAGTAACTTTTATTCTTTCTCAATTTTAAAGGTTGCTTTTATCTTCCTCAAAATTAATAGCTGATAGCTAATAGCTGACGGCTGAATGCTTACAAAAGGAGATAATAAATTGAATAATATTAACACACTCAAAGCCATAGAATTATTTTCTGGAATTGGTGGATTTTGTTTAGGAATGAAAGCTGCAAATATTGAAACTATTTGGGCTAATGATATTAACGAACTTTGCTGTCAGGTTTATCAAAGTAATTTTGGTAGTGACTCAATAGTATTAGGTGATATTAATAAAATTCAGATATCAAACATTTGTAGAATATGCTCGCTTAATGGGATTTCTTGATAATTGGTGTCGGGTTGCTAAAATTTATCACCAATATGCTTTATATGGTAATTCAGTTGTGCCAGATTGTGTAAAATGGATATGTCAAAGAATAGGCAAACAAAACTTTAAATTTAACCATCGGACTTGGCAACAATTAACATTATTTAGTTAATTCAATACTAATAAATATATGAAATAACTGACACTATCATTGTTTAAAACTGAAGCAGCAATTTTTGTTAGAGAATTAACTGTTAGACCAATTTTTGATTTGTACGGTATTACCGATGGTAAAGCAATAGGAACTTATGTAGAACAAGCATTCAATAAATATTTAATATCCAAATATTTATATACTCCAGGGAGTGCAGCTAGTGGGATAGATTTTCCAGAATTAGAAGTAGATTTGAAGGTAACTTCTATTCGACAACCACAATCATCTTGTCCGTTTAGAGATGCTAGTCAAAAGGTTTATGGATTAGGCTATCATCTACTTGTCTTTGTGTATGAAAAAATAGATAATCAAGAATTACGAGCAGCAAGTTTAAATTTTAAAAGCGCGATATTTGTAGCCAAAGAAAAAACAGGAGATTATCAAACAACACGAGGTTTACTAGAAATTATTAGTCGTAATGGTAATGAAGATGATGTAATAGGATTTTTAGAAGATCGTAACCTTCCTTTAGATGAAATAGGACGGGAAATTTTGGCTGAAAGAATAATAAAAGAACCTCCACAACAGGGTTATATTACTATCTCTAATGCTTTGCAATGGAGATTACAATATAGAAGGATTATTGAACAAGCAGAAATTGGAAATATAGCTGGAGTGGAAAATATTCTAGGTTAAAATATCTATCAAATATAGCAGAAGGAAAAAGAAAGAAGGAAGAAGGAAGAAGGAAGAAGGAAGAAGGAAGAAGGAAGAAGAAAAAATATTGCTTTGTCTGAATTTTAGGCTTTTAATATGTCCTAACCTTTCCTTCGACTGCTATAACAGGTCATTTCAGTTATCAGTTATCAGTTAGCCTCCTTCGGAGGAACTGCGGACTTCAGTAACTCTGCAATAAGGAGGCAAGAAAATACGGAATTATCTTTTTTTTATCCCCAATGATACCCGCTCTAAAAGCACATCATTAAATAAACTCAAGATTATCAATTTGAAAATATCTAGAAAGATGCAAAAATGAAAATATCTAAATAGGATTTGCTGATTTTTTCCAAGCAAGTCATAAACATAGGAAAATCTCCACAAAAATTATTCAATTATTGCTAAATAAAAAGCAATAAAATACAAAAACTTGCCAAATAAAAAGACTTGTGCATTAATAACTAAGATATCCCGAATAAATACATGACCTATGCTAGAAATTAGTGACTTATTTGATGAAAACCTTTATCTAAATGTTAACCCCGAAATTGCAGAAGCAGTAAACAATGGCATCGTACAAAGCGGCTTTGACCACTTTATTCGCTTCGGTCAATTTGAAGGGCGAGACCCCAGTATTTTTTTTGATACTAACTTTTATTTAACCAATAATCCAGATGTTGCTGCCTTAGTTCAACAAAACTCAATCACTCCCATTCAACATTTTATTCAAGTCGGTCAATTTGAAAATCTCGATCCTAATTCTCAATTTAATACCGATATTTATCTCCAAGAAAATCCAGATGTTGCTGATGCAGTTCAACAAAACTTATTAACTACCATCGAACATTTCGTTAATTTTGGTATTGCTGAAAATAGATTATTTTCCCAAAATTTTATCGGCACAATATTTGATGTAGTTGTTACAAGTGCAGCTAATAATGGTAATGATGCAGCCATTCGTTTTGATGGTTTAACTGGTCGATTAATTGGTGAATTTCCTAATGGTGGAGAATTAACCGACCCCAGAGATATTGTACAAGAAATTGATGGGTCTAATACTGTTTTAATTAATGGTGGAAATGACAATGTTTTACGCTTCGATGCCACTACAGGAAACTTCATTGAAACATTTACTGAATTTCCCGAATTAAATGGTGGAGGTGCCGTTTTTGGACCAGATAATAATTATTATGTAGGGGCGCGATCGCTAGGTTCAATTGTACGTTTCAACGGTCAAACTGGAGATTTTATTGATGAGTTTATTCCCTCAGAATTAGTAGATTTTCCCAGAGGTTTTGTATTTGGTTCCGATGGCAATTTTTACTTAGGAAATGGTGCCGACCCAGCAACAGGTGGTGGCGGTGGAACAGTCATTCAATATGATGGTCTTACGGGTCAAGTATTGAATCCTAATTTTGTCAATGACCCTGAATTAAGTCCCCTAGATGTGATTAATGGTCTGGATGGCAATATCTATGTCAGCAGTGAATTTCCTTTTGGTCAGGATGATTCGGTAGCTAGTGTTCGCGTGTATGATGTTGAGACAGGAGCGTTGTTAGATGTACTTGATGCTGGTTTAGATGCAGAGGAAGTGCCAATATTGGATGCCCCAAGAGGGTTAGGTTTTGGACCAGATGGTAATCTCTATGCTAGTAGCACTGGTACTGGTAGTGTGGTTCGTTTTGATGGTGCAACAGGTGACTTTATAGATGTGTTTATTGAGTTTCCTCAGTTGAATGGTCAAGCATTAAATTTCGTTCCTGCGGAAAATTAAGCCATCTAATTAGTTATGATACAGTAGGTTGGGTTGCGCTCCCGCTTAACCCAACAAATACCAAGTTGGACTTATACAAAGAAATTATATCAAATCCGGTAGCATTGGTGTAATTAGATAAAGAATGTGGAGACCCACCCCTAACCCCTCCCAAGAGGCGAATCTGGGGAGATAAAATCCCAGGAGGAGAATGTGGGGAGATCAAGAAAGATTTGGCAATGGCGCTTGTGATGTAACATTTTTTTATACCTAATTAACCAGATTTGATATTAGACTTGTCGCTTTATAACTTAAAAAATCCCCAAAAACTTTGTTCTGTAAGGATTGTAGCTATTGGCAACCAAAAAATCTGGGAATTATTGCTCTGTCTAGGTTGGAACGATTTTTTCCCTCTATTTAGCGACAACTCTATTATATATAGTCAGGAAAAACTATGCGGACATAATCTAAGTTTTGCTAATGTCTTATCTATTAGACGTCTCCAGAAAAGAGGGAATAGGGAATAGGGAATAGAGAATAGGGAACAGGGAACCCACCCCTAACCCCTCCCAGGAGGGGAGTAATTGATAATTTATGGATAAGAATTGATTTTATTTTTGATTTTGGAGATGTCTATTGGGTTTTGTTATTCAACCCAACCTACATTAATGATATTAACTGTTATTTTTCACGATTAAATTTATGGTTATGGATGAGGGAGTAATTAAATATAATTGTCATTGGGTTAAAGAGGAACCTGTGACAAGCGATAGCATTACTGATTTAATGAAAAAGCGAGATTTTATGTACTCGTTAGGATTAATTGGTGCTTATGAAAATGGCATTGGTTTTGGTAATGTTAGTCAGAGAATAAATGACTCAAATCAGTTTATTATTACTGGCACTCAAACCGCCCATTTAGAAACTTTAGGACCGGAATTTTACACGGTAGTTACTGATTTTAATATTGAGGAAAATAGCCTAACTTGTTGCGGACCTGTTAAAGCTTCTTCTGAATCTTTAACTCATGCTGCTATCTATTATTATCAACCAGAAATTATGGGTATTATTCATATTCATAATTCTCAGCTTTGGCAAGGACTTATGTATAAAGTTCCTACTTCTAATCAAAAAGTACCTTATGGTACTCCACAAATGGCAAAAGAAATATTTCGTTTGTTTGATGAGGAGAAGTTAGGAGTAGAAAAAATATTAGTAATGGCAGGTCACGAAGATGGGATAATTTCTTTTGGGAAAGATTTAGATGAAGCTGCTAATATTTTGTTGAATTTTGATCGGACATCTCTAGAAAAGAGGGAGTAGAGCAGTAGGGAAGTTGCATACAACGTCCGAGAACGGGAAGTAAACATAAGAATAATTAACAATAACTGGGGTGCTAAATTTAATCTCGCCCTGCTCCCCTACTCCCCACCCTCTTTAATCTAATTACACCGATGCTACCGGATTTGATATAACTCCTGAGTCCTAAGTCCTGAGTCCTGAGTCCTGACTCCTAAAGACTTATCCATACCCACTATGTTGACGAATCTCTGGAGGATGAAAAGCAAGTACAATTCTATGCTTCGGTACTCCAGCACCAACAAGTTCATCCGTAGTACCATCTTCAATACCATCGTAGTGAATCCAAATTTTATCATTGCGGATTTCAGCATGGACAATAGTACCATATACACGGCGACTATCCTCCCATCCTTCATGGACTAACAGAAAATGGTTGCGATCGCTACTAATGATCGTGTATGTTTTCACATCACCATAGCAGTAAGGAAGATCGGCGTAGTATTGCAAAATTGGCGTTGCTGATTTGAGGTATGAAATTCAACTAGTGGTAAATTTTCAGCCAAAACAATACTGCAAATTATACCTATTTCTTCCTAATTTAATCACCGAAAAACTTGTTTCTACCTACTCTGCTGACTCGGTCCTCCTGACTCAGTCCTCGGTCTTCCTGTGAAATCATACATTTATTCAGCAACGCCGCAAAATTTTTATGAGTGTTTCACGCCATTTTTCCAGGTCTAAGAGTTGATTTGTGGTTTCCATTGAATAATTTCCTCAATCTTGGCATCAAAAACAAACAGACGAAAACCAGGTTCTTCTAATAAAAGTTGTCCAACTTCCTCCTTAAAAAAGGTTTCAAAAATATTGCGCTTGACTGCTAAATATATTTGACGTAATGGGTCTTGTTTCTTGAGAATTCTACTATATAAAAAGAATTGCCCCCATGCTTTTTCAGGCGTTGCTTAAATGTAATGATAATTAGACATCTACTCCATCCATAGGGAGTAGGGAGTAGGCAGCTTTGCTGTAGGGAAGCCACCCGCGGGGCCCGACCGTGGAGGGGAAAGAATTGATAATTTCTTTGGGATATAGATATTGATTTTTGATTCTTGGAGATGTCTATGAGCTGAAGGTAAAATTGAAAAACTGATGTTTTGCGCCCAAAGTTAATCTCAAAATCATTATAGCGCTGTGCGCAGGCAACAGCTCATCTGGCAACAGGCAGCAGGGGGAATAAAAAACCGATAATATAAGACTTTTAGCTCTTGGACACCTCTTGTAATTTGTAAATATGCCAGCGCACATTGCTATACCACTCAGCAACGCCCTTTTTCAAGTTCATTAACTAATTCCTGTTCCCTGCTATACGAACAATATAAACTTGACAAAATGAATCAATATCAAATATAGTTAAAGACGCTCAAAACTATAGAGTAAAAGGAGTAAAATATGAGTGGTGGAAAAAGCCTCCAACCGACAAAATATGCCGAACATCGGTATAAGATCAGTGCACCAATTGATTTTGATGTGGCAGTGAACTACGGTGGTGCATTAATGGCGATCGCTGGAGCAGATGGCGAATTAGCAGAAAAAGAATTCCAGTGGTATATTGATGAACAAGAACTTTTGTTCGTAGACTCTACGGAGTACATTGAAACGCTACGCAAATTCGATTGGAAAAATGCTAGCATTGAGGATATGTTGAGTGGTATCAAGTACGATTTTCCTCTGAATTTTCGCCGTTCCATGTTATACCAAGCGATTAAGATGAGTCGAGCTGATGGAGTTTACCAAGAAAAAGAAAAAGCTGCTGTGGCTAAAGCAGCAGAAATTTTAGGAATTGACCGTAGCATGGTTATTAGCATTGAGTCATTAGCTGAAATGGAAGAAGCGACCGAGCGACTGCGACTTGCTTTATTTGAAACGGAAGTTTAATTCTTCTTTAAACCTGTTTATAGAGGATTTTGATATGTCGATCTTATGGGTAAGTATATCAAAATCCTCAATTGTGTTTTAGAGTTAGTCTAACTGCATTCATAGTTTGACGGCAGATAATATCGATCATTTTTTCATATTGCGATTACATTCAAGATTGCTCTCAAGAATATCTATATAGAATGAGTATAGCGCTACGCGCAAGTCAAAAGTCAGAGGTAGTTCTGCATAGTAATGGTAATATATTCAAATAGGTTAATCAAGTTAAGTTTGTGGAGAGCAATTGTCCTGAGTGCCAGTCTACTAAAATCATTAAATATGAACATACCCACGATGGTAAACCTCGTTTCCGTTATTAGGAGAAAATAACAACTTTAGTCAGTTTTCACCAGCAGATTTGAAACAGATGATTTTTCTGGAAGCTACAATTAAAGAAACTCTCCGCACTTTACCGCCAAGTCCTACTGCTAGTCGTCGGTTAACTCAATCTGTTGTAGTGGATGATATTCTCTACCGGAAAGGTTGGACTTTGATTGCAGAACCTAGAATTGCTCATATTATACCTGAATATTTTGAGCAACCAGACAAATTTGAGCCAGAACGTTTTTTGCCAGAACGTGGTGAGGGTAAAATGTACGAATTTATCCCTTTCGGTGGTGGTGTCCACGCTTGTTTGGGAGCGCAGATGGCAATGTTAGTTAGTAAAGTGTTTGTATCTCATTTACTACAAATGTTTGATTGGCAACTGATGGGAGAACCAAAGTTTGTTCAGTTTCCTATCAAGAGAATTAAAGACAATTATCAAATAGAAATTAAATCTATAGCAGGGAATAGGGAATAGTATTTATCTGTCTAAGGTCGATCATTAATCTATGTGTTAACCAACTCGTTCCTTACTATAGAAATCAAAATTAAATACAGTGTATTTCATATTAGTAACGTACACCAGTCGCGGGCAAGATGCCCGCACTACAAACATTTTACCGAAAAATTATGGATGGGTTTCCTAACCATATCCAATCGAGCAAGAGGAGAAAAAAATTCCTTTTAATCTAATCCTCTCCTTGAAAAGAAGAGTTCATTAATGGATAATGGATAATTACTTTTGGTTAAAACCTTTCTTGATTGAATATAAGGAATATTTTCTTTTTTTTTCCCTTAAAAGAGGAGTCTTCAAGGCGCAAATTATTTAATTATTCCGTCATTCTAAATTCCCGCATTCTAAATTATTGAACATTCATATTTTTACCGAAAAATTGTGGTTGAAAGCCTCCCTTTTCAAGGGGATAATAAATAAAAATTTTCATGATTAGTCAATCCTCTTCTTTTCAAGGAGAGGTAATTCTGGCATTCGCGCATTCTAAATTATTGAACTCATTTACCTGCAATTTTCTGTATGTATATATTAGTCTTAGTATTGTTTCTAGCTATCTGTTTTTGTCTCGGAGCTCTCCCATTTACTGGTTTAATAGTTAAAATTCTGGCAAATATCGACCTCAAAAAAGTTGGTACGGGTAATGTTAGTGTGGCAGCAGCGTTTACTCACGCGCCAAAACCAGTGGCAATAACAGCAGTATTAGCGGAAATAGTTAGAGGTATTGCGCCAGTTTTAATAGCAAAAGTCTTATTTCCAGAGATTTTTGCCTTGCAGTTAGTGGGATTAATTTTATTAGTCGCAGGTAGATATTTTATTGCTAAAGGTGGAGGTGTTACTAATGCTAGTTGGGGAGTTTTGGTTTATTCTCCTCTGGTGGCATTGGGTTCGGGAATTACAGGTTTTTTAATATTAGTAATAGGAAAAAAAATATTTCCTCAAAAAAATCAAAATATCCGACAATGGGCAGCTCGTCTGGGATGTCTCAGTAGTTTTTTATGGGTGTTATTATTTCGCCAGGAGGCATCTTTTTTTGAACTTTTCGCAGCATTAGGATTAGCAATTTTATTAGTAGTAATAAATCTGAGGCAAAGTGATGATATGGCTTTAAAAAAACAAATTCTATTTTCTCTCGATAGTGAACTAGATGCCAAAATATGTGGCGATAAAGCAGCTAGATTAGCTCAATTGAAAAAAGCTGGTTTTAATGTTGTTAAAGGTTTTGTTTTACCTGCAACTGAAGCAGATACTCAAGGAAATTTGGATAAGGGAATTGATTCTTCACTACTTAATATCTACTTCCCTTCATCAGAGCTGGATAAAAATAAAATGTCTATTAATTTTCCCCTAATTGTTCGTTCTTCTGCTGTGGGGGAAGATAGCGATAATAGTTCGGCAGCCGGACAATATCAAACTATTTATCCGGTGAAAAATCAAACGGAATTATTAGAGGCAATTAATATTTGTCGTCAATCTTATTGGTTGCCAGAAGCTGTTGCTTATCGTCGGCAAAGAGAAATTCCTGATGCAGAAATGGCAGTATTAATTCAGCCTTATATTATTAGTCAAGTTGCTGGAGTAATGTTTACTCGTAATCCTTTAGATGGTGGCACCAAAATAATTATTGAAGCTCTGCCAGGCGGTGCAGAAAAAGTTGTGGGTGGGCAGTTTAGTCCGGTACATTTAGAAATTGTTGAAGAAGGAAGAAGGAAGAAGGAAGAGGGAAGAAGGAAGGAAGAAAAAGGAAAAGGGAAGAAGGAAGAGGGAAGAAGGAAGGAAGAAAAAGGAAAAGGGAAAAAGTTGATGGTTACTCAAACTTCAGAAGAAGGAAGAGGGAAGAAGAAAGAGGGAAGAAGAAAGGAGGAAGAAAGAATAGGGAAAAAGTTGATTGTGACTCAAACTTCAATCAATTTTAAACAGCCTGTAGACAATGTGGATGACGAGGTATTAAACTCAAAAGAAAAAGATAAAAATCAATCTTTAGAGCAAGTAAAAAATCAGGATATTTTACCTGAAAAAATTATTCAAGAATTGGTAAATCAAGCAGAGGCTATAGAAGTCTTTTTTCATGGTTTACCCCAGGATATTGAATGGTGTTGGGATGGTGAAAAAATTTGGATTTTACAAAGTCGCCCCATTACTAATCTCAGACCAATTTGGACGCGAACTATTGCAGCAGAGGTAATTCCTGGGGCAATTCATCCTTTAACTTGGTCGATAAATCGTCCTTTGACTTGTGGAGTTTGGGGAGAAATTTTTACTATTGTTTTAGGGGAAAAGGTAGCAAAATTAGATTTTACTGAAACGGCAACTTTGCTCGGTTCCCATGCTTATTTTAATGCTACTTTGTTAGGGGAAATTTTTAGAATGATGGGATTGCCGGAGCAGGGTTTAGAGTTTTTATTACGAGGGCAAAAAATGGGAAAACCGCCTTTAGGAAAAGTTTTGCCTTCTTTGCCTGGTTTATGGCGATTGATTCAAAAAGAAATGGCTGTTGACCGCGAATTTGAACGAGACTATCATCAAATTTTCATTCCCGCTCTACAAAGTTTAGAAAATAATTTCAAACAAAATTCATCTCAGTCTTTATCAGAATTATTAGACCAAGCAGAACAAATTCAAGCATGGTTAAAACCGATTACTTTTTATAATATTTTGGGTCCCATAGGTTTGGCGATTAGGCGATCGCTCTTCCGAGTTTCTGAGGAATGGCTACCTACTGATACTGCACCAGAAATTATTTCGATTCGAGAATTACAAAGGTTAGCCGTTAAGTTAAAAATGGCAACTAAATCTGATGGGGAAATAGAGGCAGAGTTTGAGCAAAATCAGGAATTACAAAGGGAGTTTCAGCAATGGTTGGAAAGTTATGGTTATTTGAGTGAAGTTGGTACGGATATTGCCGTGGCAACTTGGGGAGAAAAGCCGGATAATTTCCGTGAGTTATTATTTGCAATGGCTCGGAAAGGTGAGGGGGAAAAAGATAATTTTAAAGAGAGTTTTTCGGTAAGGTCTTTAAACTTGTGGCAGAGGTGGCGACTGGCGCAATGTGCAAAACGTGCGATAACTAAGGGGAAAATTGCTGAGGTTTATGGGAAATTTTTGGCTTATTTACGACTGACGTTTTTAGCAATAGAAATAAAAGTCAAAAGTCAAAAGTCAAAAGTCAAAAGTGATGAGCGACAAGAAAATTTAGAAGTTAAAAGTCAAAAGTCAAAAGTCAAAAATGATGACTTACAAGAAAATCTAGAGGTTTTTGAAGAAAAGGGTGATATTTTTTATTTGGAATTTGAGGAAATTCGGCAATGGATTTTAACAGTAGGTTGGGTTGAGGAACGAAACCCAACAAAAGAATCCCTCCTAACCCCCCTTGAGAAGGAGGGGATGTTTAGCGATCGCCTCCTTGATCGGGCAGGAATGTTTAGCGATCGCCTGCTTGGACAACTTATCTGTGAAAGAAAGGAACAGTTGGAAAAAGACCGCGATCGCCTAGTTCCCTCGGTAGTTTACGGCAATGTCTTACCACAGGAAAATCCAGAAATTGCAGCGACTGCTGAGAATGCCTCTATTTTGTCAGGTATACCTGCAAGTGTCGGTTCTGTGGAAGGTTATGTGAAAGTTTGTCGTAGTGCAGGAGTGAGTATTGCTGAAGGCGAAAATCCCATTATTGTTGTGCCTTATACGGATGCAGGTTGGGCACCATTATTATTGAAGGCAAAAGGTATTATTGCTGAAGTGGGGGGACAGTTATCCCACGGAGCTATTATTGCGCGGGAATATGGCATTCCAGCAGTAATGAATGTTTCTGGAGCGATGACTCGTTTACAGGATGGGCAAAAAGTTAGGGTAGATGGGTATCGGGGGACGGTGGAATTGTTGTAGAGTGTGGGGAGTGTGGGAAGTGTGGGAAGTGTGGGGAGAGAGGGAAGAGTTGGAAAGGGAGAGCGATCGCCTATTTTCTATTCCCTGCCTTTACCAACAGACTTTTTCCGCAAACCCTAATTATCAATTATCCATTATCAATTATCCATTAATGAATTCTATCCCAGGAACTTTTCGATAGATTAATTCAATCTGACAATTAAAATGTACACTAGCAAAATTAACTTTTTCTCCCCTATTATAAGTGTGAGAAATCCAAATTCCTTGTTCATTTTTCCGAAAACATTCTATATTCATCTGAGACTGATATCATGTCCGTTTATATCGTTTGTGTAAACCCAAGGGTGAATATCTACAGGAAATGATGGTTTTTTCTTGCGAGGGTAGCCTTCTTCCCTCTTCCCTCTTTCTTCTTCCTTCTTCCTTACCTT
>NZ_JAAHGK010000460.1:0-5303 GCF_010672505.1 Okeania sp. SIO2B9
AGAGGTCGTTTGTAAAGAATTATGAAGTGTTTTTACCCCTGGCAAATTGGGTATTTCAGCCTATAAATCTGGGATAAATAACCAAGTTGTTACAGTTTAAAGGTCAATCATTGTATACTACAAAACTTTACAAACAGTCTCTTAATTCAGAACAAATTAATAGGAGTTTTCCATGAATAACTTACATAAAAGTCTGATAGCAAGCAGTGTAGTTGCTGTAGGTCTAAGCATTAGCGAAGCTTCTCATGCTATCACCTTGATCAAAAGCCAAGACTTTGCCGGACCTCGCCAAAATGTGCCTTCACTATTTTATGATCTAGGTGATGGCTTAGAATTGACAGTTACTGCTGGGGTTCACTCTGGTGGATCTCGTGCAGATGCTCCTTTAAATGTTATTCGCTCTGCTGACATCTCTCAAACAGATGGATTATTCTCTGGTATTGGTGTTCGTAGTAGATTTGCTGACTCATCTCAACTAGATGCTTCTGGTCCAAACGAATTTCTGCGTTTTACTTTTAATAAAAAAGTGACTCTATTATCCACTATCTTTGACGCTGCTAGTAATTTTGGTCTTGGAACAGACGAATTTGATCTTGGCATTGATGGTATTGACTTAGACATTAATGATACTTTCGGAACCGATAGGCTCCAGAATTTTCCTGGATTCGGTTTGACCCGCGAGGTAGATTTCAGTGGTGGTGTTGACTTTGATGGTGACGGAACCAATGCTCTATTCCCTGCCAAGGGTTTAGTGTTCGATTTCTATACTGACGATCGCAACGACGATTTTCTGATTAAAGAAATTAAGGTTGCTGTAGATGTGCCAGAAAGCACAAGTATCTTAAGTATTCTAGCTCTTGGTACTCTAGGTGCAGTTTCAACTCTCAAACGCAAACTGAAGCCTTCAAACTTCATCAAGTAAAAAACTAGAAAAAATGAAATGGTAGTGCATCAAGAAAGTGTGGGAATAATAAGATGATTATTGTTCCTAACGGGACTTGAGTAAAAAATGCCTTAAAAATAGTTTTAAACCCTTGCTATGTAATGCTTTAACGTCAAAATAATCTATTGATTGATCTATCTAGGTTTTCCTGCGGAATGCTACGCAAAGAGCCATTTTTAGCCAGATCAAGGAAAATACGTTGTTATCATTGAGTTTGAAGCCATTTTTAGCCTAAAAAATATTCAAGTCCCGCTAAATACTTTCAATCATCATGGAATCTCCTCTGTGTAGACATCAGAAAGCTCAGGTATCATGGAAAGACAAGTATTGGAAGTCAACGATATTATTGTCCTGAATGCCTACAAACTTTTCCTGCGGAATGCTGCGCAAACACCGATACTTTTGACAAGCTCTACTATCGTAGAAAAATTCAACCTGAACAAATGCCTATGGTTATAAAGGCTGATACAGTAGTTGAAGAGGCATTAGTCGAATAGTTAATCTGGCTGATAATACGGTAGTGAGTTGGGTGAGATATGTATCTGAAAAAGCACAAAAGATAGGCTTTTCATGGCACATAATTTGTCGGAAAAATCCTGAATTGAAAGAAAGCGAATATTTCAGCGAGAGTAGTAAAAGCGATCGCCCTTACTTCACAATTTTTTAGTTCTTCCTCAGATTGGAAAATTTAATTTCCTGAAGCTAAAACTAACACTGCATTCTGCCCCCCAAACCCAAAACTCAAACATAAAACATTTTTCACCTGAGACTGACGAGCATACCTAACCAAGTTTAAGTCAAATTCTGCCTCATTTAATCCTACACAGGGAGGTAAAATCTGATGTTCGATCGCCATCAAACAAAATGCAGCACCCAATGCTCCAGATGCTCCCAATGTATGACCCGTCGCTCCCTTTGTCGAACTAACTGCCACTCCCTGGGAAAAAATTTGCTCAATTAAATTAGCTTCGTGGCGATCATTTAACTGAGTTGCCGTTCCGTGAGCATGAACATAGTCAATATCTTCAGCAGACAAACCACTTCTTTCCAAACATTGAGCGATCGCTAACATTGCACTTTTTCCACTCAAATCTGGCGCATTACCATAAGTAGCATCATTTGTCAAACCAAAACCCCGAATTTGACCATAAATTTTAGCCGCTCTTTGCCGTGCAAATTCAGCCGACTCCAATACCAAAACAGCAGCTCCTTCCCCCAAAACTAACCCCTCCCGACTGCGGTCAAAAGGATAAGCACCTGTTTGAGCCAAAGCTCCCATTTTTCTAAATCCTGCTATACTCAGAGGTGTAATAGGAGATTCCACAGCACCCGCAATTACCTGTTGACATTGACCAGTTTCAATTAACTCTACGGCACGAGCGATCGCCCATATTCCCGTCGCACAAGCAGCCATTGGAGCAAGAACAGCGCCCTTTGTACCTATCTGACTCGCAGCAAAAATAGCAGGTTGATGGGGCAACAAATTAATAAATGAAGTGTCATCTTTTTCCAGATCGTTTTGCTGACCATCTCCAATAAGCTGCTTTTTTGCCAACTTTTCCAGCATTCCTTGATAGCCACGACTAGAACCGATGACTACACCACATTCATGTAGGGGCAGTGTTAAACCTGAAGATTTGACAGCAGTTTCTACGACTTCCTTGGTTAACTGAGTTAAATTAACAGGTTGAAAATTTATTAAACCCAAAGGTAGGGGAGGTAATTCTGCAAAAGGTTGATGTAACTTAATAGCAGACTTACCCTCCAAAAGTTTTTTCCAACTTTGATGGAGGTTCCCCAAAGCAGAAGTGAGACCGATACCCGTAACTACAACTTCCACAGTTAAGTTAAGATTCGTTGCTATTAGGTATGGTTAAATTTTCCAGACCTTCAACAACTTTCGCTGACTCAATGCGATCGCCAGCTTCAATATTATCGACAACTTCTTTCATCCCTTGTGTAACATAACCAAATACTGCATAGCTACCATTCAAAAATGGCAGGTCAGTTAAAGTAAAATAAAATTGGGATGAAGCAGAGTCAGGAAATTGAGAGCGAGCCATTGCTACAGCACCTCTTGTATGAGGCAAAACAGGTGACTCCGCAACACCAACTTCTTCTAAAGTGTTACTGTAAACTGGTTCTGAAGCATCTTGAGGTTTAATTTCCAGAGGAATGTAACGTTCGCTAGAGGTTGTGGGGTCTATAAAACCTCCTGTACCTAAATTATTTAAGGGGATATTGAGGTCTTTACTTTGAGGGTCGCCACCCTGAACCACAAAAGGTTGAGGTTTGCGCACTACTCGGTGAAATACTAACCCATCATAAACTCCTTTTTGAACTAAATCAATAAAGTTACCTGCTGTAATAGGTGCGTTAATGCCGTCTACTTCTATGGTAATAGGAGAGGAATTTACAGTCATTACTACTGTTGCTTTACCGTTTAGCTGAGGTAAACTGTTGTACTTAGCATCTAATGTTGTTTGACTTGATGGGGTCGAAACTTCTGTATTAGGAACAGAGGTGGCAGTACATCCTGTCACCAACAAAGTTACTACTATAATTAATGACAATAACCACTGGCTGATTTTTTTTTGCATTTTCACTCACAATTCAATGTTGATTTTTTGAGACTCTCATCGTTATAGCGCTGCGCGCAGGCAATAGGCAATAGGGGGAATAAATTGCCGATAATATAAGGTTTTAGCTATTGGGCAATTCCTGCAATTTGTACATAAGCCAGCGCACATTGCTATAAATTAAAAACTATAATGGGAGATTCTTGTTTGACTGACGTAACGCTACGGATTTCATGTGGATATTTTTAAATGTTCAAACTTAGTCAGGGATTACTTCTAACTTCTAACTTCTGACTTCTGAACTTCTACTATCACCCCTCCAAGCAGACATTTTTAAATGTTCAAACTCAGTCAGGGATTACTTCTAATTTCTAACTTCTGACTTCTACTAAAGACCTTCTAAAGGAACTTGAAGAAACTTAGCCAGTTGAGCCGCTTCATTTTCTAATTTTGACAAGGCCAATGGTTGACCGACACGGGTAAGAGGAATTTGCCTACTGTCTTTGAGACGAAGATATATAGCTCTACGGGGATTGAGACCTTCTTTAATATCTACCTTAATAGATTGCACATTTTCAGTAGGACAACTAAATTCTACTTTACGATTCTTACCAGGAAATCCCCAGCGAAAAATCATCACCTGGCCTTTTTCTTGGTTATACTCATTGTAGCCACCACCAATGTCCCAAATAATAGTTAACCACAAAAAAAGTCCATACAGTGTACCAAGCACACCATAAAATCCCATAGCTATTCCCTGGGGTAAAAAATTAAGTTGGCTAGGGTCGGCAACAAATAACAGATTAACTTTGAGATAACTAGATATCCCTGATAAGAGGAAACCAATACCTCCCATACTGACAATTACAGCCCAGAAGTAATTACTGAGACGACGAGACCCTATAATTTCCTTGCGCAGTAAGCGATCACCTATCAAAGTTTGAGTAGTCATAAACTTTCTATATTTACATACCATTCTCAATTTTAAAATTTTTTAGACCCAAAATAAATACAGAACCCTTATAGGACCTATTTAAAAATATAGGAGGAGTGTGGGGAGAGTCATTTGAGTTATCAGTTATCAGTACCTCTTGCAATAATGAGGCTTTACATCATCAGCTACGGTTTTTATACTACTTTTAATGTTACAATTTGACGTGCGGAATGTGGGTTTAATTGTGCAGATTTCCCTATCTCACCATCTCCCCATCTCCCCATCTCCCCATCATGTAGCGTTACTGCGTCAGTCCTGTTACATTTCCTCTAGATATTCACCCTTAGATTTACATATGAAAGATAAAGCGTGGATATGTGATGATAAAATAATTTTTACGTGGGCTAATATTCCACAAGGGTTCTATGCCATTTATTAAAATCTAAAGAAAATCTTAAATAAGTTTAAGGTATTGGGAAAGATAATTGCAAAATTTCTTAAATATATATATACTTATGTTAACTTGCTTAAGAAAGCAAACTTTTTAACAAAAACAGCGGGAAGTCCCGCGCTCTCCTGAAGGGGAACATAGAAAAAACAGGGGGAGGACATCACCTCTGTATAAACTGCAACTCCCCGTGCGGGTTGAAGAATTCCGCGTTGTCGCTCAAGGGCAACGTCGGGAGTATGTCAATAAAAGCAAGAGGATATAAAAGTAGTATGACTGTAGCAGTCGGACGCCCGCAGAGTCAAAGAGGACCATTTGATGTCCTGGATGACTGGCTGAAACGCGATCGCTTCGTATTTGTAGGCTGGTCTGGTATACTCTTGTTCCCATGTGCATTCC
>NZ_JAAHGK010000461.1:0-5296 GCF_010672505.1 Okeania sp. SIO2B9
AGCTTAATTATTACAGCCAAATATTTTAACCTACCAGAACTTTTAAAAAATAAATTAGTTTGGATTGAAAGTCTAGATGTGTGGAGTCCAATCGCTTTCATAATAATTTATAATTTAGCTACTTTACTATTAATTCCTGGTTTAGTTTTAACTATAGGAGGAGGAGTAATATTTGGAGTTATCTGGGGAGCTATTTATGTTTTTTTTGCTTCAACTTTAGGCGCTACAATAGCTTTTATTATCGGACGGTATATATCTCGTGATTGGGTTTGCCAACAATTACATCAACATCCAAAATTTCAAGTTATCGATCGAGCTGTTATTAAAGCAGGATTTAAAATAGTATTTTTAACTAGACTCTGCCCTTTGTTTCCTTTTAATCTTTTGAATTATGCTTTTGGTGTCATGCAGGTTTCTTTAAAAGATTATATTTTGGGTTCTCTAGGGATGATTCCAGGAACAGTAATGTATGTTTATATTGGTTCTATAGTAGGTGATATTACTTTAATTGGTACGTCTCAACAACCGACAAATTCTACTGTAGAAGTAACTAAATGGATAATTAATATTGTTGGTTTAATTGCCACAGTTTTAGTAACTATTTATATAACTCGGCAAGCAAACAAAGCTTTAGAAACAAGTTTTGAAGAAGGCAAGAATTGAAGAAGGAAGAAGGAAGAAGGAAGAAGGGAAAATTGCTTATGAATAGTCAAAGAAAGGCCACTTCATATCTATTTGAAAACCGCTATAAACCCGCAAAAGAAAAGATACAGCATATTTCTGGCAAATGATGTACAGGGTAAATGGTGAAAATCTTGTAGTGCGGGCATCTCCCGCGATGGGTATACCTCATAACAGCGGGAAGCGCTGTAATATAAAATCTGTTTAATTCGGTATAAAAACATTCTCTATCTTCACCATTACCAAATCTTGATAAATTTTTTCCCTCCTGAATTCTAAATTCTAAATTCTGAATTTAGAATTCAGAATTCTGACTCCTCTATCCTTCCAACTTCTTACTAATTAATTGATTTGTCATCTTTGGATCTGCACGTCCTTGAGTTTTCTTCATCACTTGCCCAACAAAGAAACCTTTAAGTTTAGTTTTACCACCACGATATTTTTCTAATTCTTCTGGATGTGCTGCTAAAACTTCATCAATAATTGCTTCTATCGCCTTAGTATCTGAAATTTGAATTAGACCTTTCTTCTCTACTAATTCCTTGGGCGACCCACCTTTTGATAATAATTCTGGCAGAATATCCTTCGCAATTTTGCCACTGATAGTACCATCTTCAATAATTGTAGTTAGCTCGGCCAAATTTTCTGGTTTAAGGCCAATATCAGTAATGCTAATTTTTTCATTTTTCAAATAAGCAGTAATATCCCCCATTACCCAGTTAGCTGCTTGTTTTGCATTTCCTCCCGCTGCAACTGTTGCTTCAAAATATTCTGCTACTTTGCAGTCATCAGTAAGCACGCGAGTATCATAAGCAGATAAACCTAATTTGCTTTCATAGCGGTGACGTTTTTGTGCGGGTAATTCTGGTAATTCTACTTTCCAATCATCTAACTGCTGAGTCGAGACTTCAATAGGTGGAATGTCAGGTTCGGGGAAATAACGATAATCACTAGAACCCTCCT
Organism: Okeania sp. SIO2B9; assembly: GCF_010672505.1. Classification (NCBI taxonomy): domain Bacteria; kingdom Bacillati; phylum Cyanobacteriota; class Cyanophyceae; order Oscillatoriales; family Microcoleaceae; genus Okeania; species Okeania sp. SIO2B9. The sequence goes on from NZ_JAAHGK010000461.1 coordinate 1,645, forward strand.
TCACCCTCATACTAATAGTAAGTTGAGAACCCTCTTCCCAGAGTCTAGTTTCTTGAACAATTTTTTCCCCTGCTTCAATAGCTTCAGTTTGCCGTTGAATTTCATATTCGATCGCTCGTTGTATAGCACTAAAGGAGTTCATGTTTTTGATTTCTACCTTTGTACCAAACTCTTTTTGGCCTACTGGTCGTACAGAAACATTCACATCGCATCGTAGAGAACCTTCCTGCATATTACCATCGCTCACACCAAGGTAGCGGACAATTCGCTGTAGCTCTTGAGCATATTCTGCAGCTTCTAGTCCAGAACGTATATCCGGTTCTGATACAATTTCTACTAATGGTACACCTGCACGATTATAGTCCACCATTGAATAGGTTGACCCAGATAGGCGATCGCTACCTCCATGGACTAACTTACCAGCATCTTCTTCCATGTGTAGTCTAGTAATGCCGATTTTTTTGCGGTTTGCAGTGCCATCTTCATCTACTATTTCTATTTCTAGCCAACCATTTTCGGCAATGGGTAGGTCATACTGAGAAATCTGATAATTTTTGGGTAAGTCAGGGTAGAAATATTGTTTACGGTCAAATTTACTGTAGGGTGCTATTTGACAATTTAGGGCAAGTCCTGCTTTTACGGCATATTCTAGGACTTTTTGATTAAGTACGGGTAATACTCCAGGCATTCCCATACATATTGGGTCAATATTGCTATTTGGTGGGGCACCGAATTCTGTGGATGAAGCGGAGAAAATTTTGGTTTGGGTACTAAGTTGACAATGGGTTTCTAGACCAATAATTGCTTCATACTCTGTTTTTACTTGTACAGTTGTAGTCATAGATTTTTGAATTAAGTCAAAAGTAAACTAGCTATCAGCATTTCAGCATTTCAGCTTTTTGACTTTGGGTTTATACCCCGGCAACTAATACCCTGGATGGTTGAGTCGGGGTTGAAATTTCCAGGGCGTAAAAAAAAGTCCTAATGCTGACCGCTGACCGCTGACTGCTGACTGCTATTTAAAATTTAAAGGTCATTAGTTCTAGTGTACAGTGATCGAGATTTTCCATTTCCAACTTTGATGTCGGCAAGGGGTCTCCCGTTATACAAATGTTAACGGGAGGGGAATTGCCGACCAACAAATAAACCGCGTAGGGTCCAATTATTTCTTGCATTGTGTGCTTTTTTGTGTTATTGGTGATTATATCAGGAGTAGCGGTAATACGCACTTGATAACAGCACATAGAAAACAAATAGCGAGTATGGGGTTCAATTCATGAAGTTCGCGGTCGGCCCGTGAAAAGGTAAAACTCTTGAGGGTGTGTATCGGAGTACAGAATTGTTCAGTACAAAAAGGTGGTGGGTCTCATCATCTCTGTCTGGTGAGGGTTAAGTGGTTGCACTCCCTGTGAAACAGAAAGCCCTATCCGCGAGGTTGGGAAGCCTACATCATAATCTTTGATTTGATGTAGGAGAACGTCACAAAGAACTATCCCTTGATTCAGTAATGCCACCAAATAAATCATGTTTTGTGCCTGTTCTTTATTCCCTACCCCCTGTTCTCTACTCTAGGCAAAAATTTATATCTTTTTCGGATATGTCTAATTAGGGATTGCTAATTAATCCTCAAAGCATTGACAGGTAAAGGCTTAAGCCTTTTTTTTTGTCTAAAAAATTGCCTGGTATCACCTCTAAAATGCTCAAAAAGTTAGTATTAATGGCAAGAGTTGGGCAGAAAAATCCCAAATTGACAATTGTTACTCCTACCTCCTCGCTCCCGATCCATTTCTCCTGTCTCCTGTCTCCTGTCTCCTGTCTCCCGGTCCATTTCTCCCGGTCCATTTCTCCCGGTCCATTTCTCCTGTCTCCTGTCTCCTGTCTCCTACCCCTACTAAAAGACTTTTTCAGCAGACCCTAATTATTGATCGGGTTTCTTAAAGCAATAATGTTTATGAATCGAAACTTTTTTGAGTTCAGGAGTTTGATAGTTTGGCAAAGTTTTTTCTGACATAAAAAATATTTCAAAATTATCAAGTTGTTCTTCACCTTTATATTTACTATTCCAGTCACGGCACAAATATTTACCATAATAAAGACGATGAGCAGCATGACGCTTCAACCAAATTTTCATCATATATTTACGCCAGCGTACATTAGGATAAGTTGATGAAACTAATAATGGTTTATCCCAAATCACAGGTTGACCATTTTTAAATAAATCAATTTTTTTACCATTTTTAAGTTTACCTGGAATGACATACCAACCATCTTCTCGTGAGGGATAAGGAGCAAACATACCCCATCTTTGGTCTAATCTGAGAATTAAATTAGTTGTTCTGACTATTTTGGGGATAGGGAATATTTTGGGGGAAATACTATTAAGATTCCAGAGCAATACGAAACCTAGAAGCAATAAAGCAATAAGATTCTGATAATTGGCTGGATAAACTGAATTTTTCCGATACTGTAATTGGGAAATCAATTGATGAAAATTACTATTGATATTGTTGAGTTCAGCGCATATTTTTTTGCCTATAGTTGTAATTATGGGTAAACTCAAAACTAAAGTTAGAGGTCGAAATACAGGAGAAATGTTACACAGATAAATTAATGCCTGAAATTGAATATATTGATTGTCTTGATGTTCGACTAATAACCATGAATTACTGTTTTTTATTGCCGTATAAATTTCTGGTTGGGTTTGGGCTGAGAAAACTAATTCTTTTGGTAAGAACAAAAAGCAGCAAAGTAAATTTAAGATTTTTTGGTATGTACTAGAATCAGGATTATAATAAATTTTAATATTTTTAATCTGTTTAAATTGTAATTTATAACTCAACCAATCCCAAAAATCACTAGGCAATAACACTAACCAAGAAATAATACATACATAAGGAAATAAGCCTAAAACTAAGCCAAGGCGAAAACCTATATGCAAACCAATAAAAATAAATACTGTTAAGCAACGAAAAAAACTATTTTTAATTGGTACAAATAATAAAAAAGGTGCTAATAATTCAATCCAGAGAGTAGCGAAATTAGCAAATACTAAAAGTTGGGGAAACTTCAACATGAAGCTACTGAAGGGAGTAGCAAGTTGATCGATATTTAAAGCATAGTAAACAGCAGTTCCTTCTTCCCACCAAATAGGATGAGATTTCAGCATTGCCGTAAACCAATAAACAAAACATATTTGTAGAGTTAAAGCGATAGTACCACCTGAAATAATTGATTTAGGAAAAGGTTTTGATTCAGAATTTAAGGCACTATCAACTGAATAATATGCTCCTAAAGGTAAAAATATTCCCCAAAATAGAAGGAGGCGTAATTCAGAATCTCCAGCATTGAGAATCATGTTATTACGACTATGCAAAGAAGCGAGTAAAACCCAAGATAAAATCGTGAATAAGCGAGTACGATAACCAACTAAAAGTGCTAAAGCACAAATAAAAGCAACTACAAAAAGTATTCCTTGAAATAAAATATTGCCACTAAAAAGATGAAGCGACCAGACCGAAGAATTTAAAAATTTTTCAATTAGTACTGCACGGGGTAAGACACCAAAATCTGTGTAGTGAGCTTTCAGATCGCCAAAACGTTCTATTAGATCGACAATAATAATTAAAGCCAAACCAACTCGAAATAAAGCTAG
>NZ_JAAHGK010000462.1:0-5273 GCF_010672505.1 Okeania sp. SIO2B9
TATTCATTTAGTATAACTTACTAAGGTTAGCTAACGATCAATTTCATTTATATTTCACTCTTTGGAGACTAATTCGTCCTTCCAATATATGAGTTAATAACTCATAACTGATAGCTGATAGCTGACGACTGAATGTTTACCCCACGGCTTATTTACTTGAGGGGGGAAGCAAAGTTTCAATATTTTAAGTTTATACAAATAAAATCAATGAAAATATCCTCTATTCCACGAGTAATAAAATTTTTTATTTTAATGATATTCGTGCTAATTGTTATTATTTTTTCTTCGAGAGCAGCTTTTAAGGGAATAAATATTCAACCTAAACTGCCGGAGTTGACATCAGCTAATACATTTCAACCTGAGCGTAGTGAAAGTATATTAAATCTACCTGTAAAAATTCCTTTGACTGATATTGAGAAAGCATTGAATCTGAATATTCCTCAGACATTTGTGGGTACAGAAGCTGATCCTACAGATTTGCTCTCTAATGATAATCTTACCTACGAAATTAATCGCAAAGAATTAAGTATTGGTACTCAAAATAATCTGATAACTTTTTCAGTACCAATATTAGGAACTGCAAGAGTAAAAGGTGAAGTTAATTTACGTCTTTTTGAGATACCAGTTAGTGTGGAGACAAATATTGCAGGTACAATTTTTGGTGATCTTTCTTTAGGAATAGATAATGAATGGAATATTCAACCGAATCTAAATGTATCGACTAATTTAACTAAAGCAGAAGTACCAATAAAAAATATTGGTACTATTAGTATTCGTAGTCTTCTGAAAAAACAGGTGGATAAGGCTATTAATAAAGAGAAGCCTAAATTAATCGCTGAACTTGTTAAAAATTTAAACCTAAAAGCAGAAGTAACAAAACAATGGAATAATTTGCATTTGTCAGAAAAAATAAATCAAGACCCTTCAATTTGGATTAAAACTGAACCACAAAGTATTAGTTTCAAAGAGTTTAATTTGAGTGATGGTGCAAATGTTCAATCTGGAATTGCTATTAAGATGTTTGTCGATACTTGTATATGTAAAGAAGCTCCTGTTATTAATTTTAAACCGTTGCCTAATCTTACTATTCAAGAGCAGATAATAGATAAGTTTTTAATAAATTTACCTGTGCAAGTTTCCCTTGATGAATTTAATAATACTCTTCAATCTAAAGTTAGGGGTAAGTCTTTGTCTGTTGATGAAAATCTGAAACTCATTGTTAATGAAATTAATTTATCTGCATCAGGTGAAAAAATTCTTGTTAAGGTTGATTTTAAGACTGATAAAGACAGTTTGCTTCAGGGAGCAAAAGGAATATTATATCTTTGGGGTAAGATTTTTTATGATAAAGAGTCTAATAATCTGAAAGTGGTTGAACTGGATTATGATGTTGATACAAAAAATACTTTATTATCAACAGCAGATTCGCTTTTGAAACCTGTTTTACTTGAGCAAATTGAAGAACGTCTTTCCTTCCCTTTAGACCAAGAATTAATTCGAGCTAAAGATGAAGCTAATGAATATATCCAGAAGATAAAGTTGCCTTCGGAAATTGATGCAAATATTGAGGTTAAAACAATTGAAGTTGAAAAGGTTATTGTGACGAATAATGATATTTTTATGGTTTTAGTAGCAGATGGAAATATGTCTGCTCTTTTAAATTTAGGGAGTAAGGAGTAGAGAGTAGGGAATAGTGGGAATTACACAAAAAAGAAGTAAAAAATAGGCTCAAATATAGACAAGTAGATGTTTTGATGTCAAAAAGGCATGAATCATTAATTAGCAAAAGTTCTAGCTATTTTTAGTTTATTGAAGTAATTCCCTTACCTAAACTGAAATTCAGGTATTTTTTCTGCCATAAAATTTCTAAGTACCAATAGGAAAGAAAAAATACTTTATTTCATTAATATGAGAACCGCTCTCAAAGTAAAAGTTTCAATATTAATTCCTGTTTCAAAAGTAATAAGTTAATACCTTATGACTGAGAGTTTGCCGCTGAATGCTTACTTCAAATTTTATCTCTATCTACGCTCTTTGATATCCTCTACAATTCTATTTTCTCTAACAATTTCTTCTATGTCGGAGGTAAAATCATTTGTTGTTTTAATCAGATATCCCGTATCAATAAATCCTATTATGTAAGATAAAATTCCTGCACCTGATAGTCATTCTAGGCCATTGAAAAATATTGTGTTGAGGATATTTTGGTGTCTTTTCTAGTTCCTCTTGAATGAAAAAGGATAGTTTAAGGTTTTTCTGTCTTGTTATTCTCAACTTTTCTACTATTGCGTATGGGGAAATAGTCTTTTCATTCTCTGAAGCACTCAGCCTCTGAGGTTAGTTCTGAATTTTTGCCTATTGCCCATGGCAAATATAAGCTTCAGGAAATGAAAAATTCCGCCTTGGAGAGTAGTTGTGAATTTTTGACTATTGCCTATGAGAAATAGTAGTTTCATTTCCTGAAGCACTAAACTCAGAGGTGTGTTGTAGATTTTTGACTATTGTGGATGGGAAAATAATCATTTTATTCTCTGAAGCACTCCAACTCTGAGGGGAGTTGTGAATTTTTGACTATTGCCTATGGTAAATATAAGCTTCAGGAAATGAAAAATTCCGCCTCTGAGGGAAGTTGTGAAATTTCTGACTATTGCCTCTGGTAAATAGTAGTTTCATTTTATGAAAAATTCCGCCTCTGAGGGAAGTTGTGAAATTTCTGACTATTGCCTCTGGTAAATATAAGCTTCAGGAAATGAAAAATTCCGCCTCTGAGGGAAGTTGTGAAATTTCCGACTATTGCGTATAGAGAGATAGTAGTTTCATTTTATGAAGCACTCAAAGTCTGAGGGAAGTTGTGAAATTTCCGACTATTGCCTATAGAGAAATAGTAGTTTTATTTCCTGAAGCACTCCAAGTCTGAGGGTTGTTCTGAATTTCCGACTATTGCGTATAGCTAATTTCATTTTATGAAGCACTAACCAAAGGGTAAATTATCAAAACTACTTTTGACCTATATATCTATATAGATGTAGTAGTCACAAAGGAATAAAAATATCAACCTTTTTCTTAATGCGATACATAGCACTACCTATTTAAGGTTTCTGTCGGAAAAACTTAGTTAAAAATACCTTTAGCTTTTGACTTGTGACTTACGGGTAGTAGTTGAACTGGCGATCGCTTTGTTAGTGGAGAAAAAAAGATAAAAGCTAGGAGGATGTCAACTCAAATTCCCAATTTCTGTCTAATTCGACTAACAAAAATATCAACCTCTGGCAAATTCATTTTCATTACTATCAAACCAAAAATAACTAACCCCGAAAAACTTGCCAAACCAAGTTCTAATAACTGGACAAAAAATCCCTCACTTCCCAACACTAATTGACTCCCCCAAAGCACACCCCAACAAACCAAACCAGTTGCCAAAGTTCCAGCAATTAAACCAGTAAAAGGTCTTAACCATTCTCCCCAAGGTAAACCTCCTAGTTTCCTATCTAATAACAATAGAAAAATTACCATTGAAATTAAATTTACTCCCACCGTTGCCAATACCAAACCAGGAGCACCAAAAGCATTAATTAACAAATAATCTAACAGAGCATTCAGAAAAATATTAATCACACTAATCTTAAAAGGAGTTTCTCCATCTCCCAAAGCATAAAAAACTCTGACTAAAACATCTCTTCCCAAATAAACAAACATTCCTACTGCATAAGCTGTTAAGACAGAAGCGACAAATTTTGAAGCTGATAAATCAAAAGCAAAACGTTCATAAACTACCCTCACAATCGGCAAAGCTAACATCACCATAATTGCACTTAAAGGCAACATGGTAATTCCTGTTAATACCAAAGCTTGACGAATTCGATATTTTAAATCTTGCCAATTTTCCGGTGCAGCTAATCGAGAAAATATTGGTAAAAAAGGAACTAAAATAACATTAGAAATAATTCCCAAAGGAGTCTGTACCAATAAACCAGAATAACCTAAAGAAGCAGCAGCTTGAGGAATATAAGAAGCAAAAAATAAATCTGTATAAACATTAATATGTAACATTCCCGAAGACAAAGTTGCAGGTATCATTACTTTAGTAATTTCTTGTACTCCTGGGTTGCGGAAATTAAATCTTAATCGTAATTTTCCTAAACCTGCTCGCCACAATGCGGGAACTTGAATTAACCATTGTAATATGGCTCCGATGAGGGTGCCCCAGGCTAAAACTAAGCCTCCCATCATGGCATATTTTTGTTCAATAATTTTTTCTCCTAATTGCAAAACTAAGATAAAAATTCCTCCTAATAAAGCCACACTAGAAAATAACGGACTAATAGAAGGTAACCAATACATATCCGCAGCATTAAGAGCACCAAAACCAATACCTATTAATCCTGCTAGTAAAGCCATTGGGGCCATGATTTGGAATTGTTGGATGGCGATCGCTCGAATTTCTAGACCTGTTGTTGTTTGGCTTAAACCTGGTGCTACCAGGTCAATTAATGAATGGGCAAAAATAATCAGACCAATTGTTACTAATAATAGGACTCCACCGACTAAAGTTGTGATGGTTTCTATTAGTGGTGCTGCTTCTGAGTTATCCCGTTTTGCCAAGACACTGACTATGGCACTATGAAATGGTCCATTAATTCCTCCTAATAGGACTAATAAAAAGCCAGGGATAACGTAAGCGTAATTATAGGCATCCACTGCTGCACCTACTCCGAAGGCGGCGGCGATCGCCTGTTGACGTACTAGGCCAAATATTTTACTGATTAATGTGGCTATTGCTACGATACCTGCTATTCCTGCTAGGGAACGAGAAGATTTTTGTGATTCTGATTTAGACACGACTACAAATAGTGATGTTGCTTCAATAAGTTTAATCACGATTCAGTATTCAGGGATAGGGAACCGGAGATTTGTTTTTTTTGCTGCTTTTTATTTAGGAGTTAATTGAATGATGAAAAAAATATAGCAAATCATCAAAATAGTTTATGAGTATTTAACTGACAATCATCAGAATTCAGCTATTAGCTATTAGCTATCATTAATAACTGATAGAAGGAAATAAAAGCAACTTTTGAAATTGAGAGAGAATTAAAAGTATCGTCATTTTAGTTGAGATTGAGACGAATGTTTCTTGCTGTTAAAGGGTTTCAGCTAAAAAACTGTTTGATTATTATTTTAAATGACTATAACTGGCAAATTAAGCTCTTTTAACTTTAGAAGGAATTATTCATTATTTGCTGATAACTAATTGTGCTTAAGCTGAATGATGAGTA
>NZ_JAAHGK010000463.1:0-5264 GCF_010672505.1 Okeania sp. SIO2B9
TCCAAAAACTAGATTTTGGCCTTTGATATCATGTCCGGTAGCATCGGAGCGTGTATAAAATTAAGGTGACAATAGGATAAAACCTTCTGCCTCCTGCCTCCAGCATAGCTGCCTTCCTTCCAGCAAAGTCTAATTATTCAAACAGACATGATATGATTCATAATTGAGGGTCATTTGCAGCAGATATGTCTTCTATAAAGAGAAAAAACCATGGTCAAGATTGAAGATACACAAGAAAGAAAAAGACTGATTGAAGATCGTAACTCATTAAAACCTAAAAAATGGCGGGAGGAAGTTAGCCAGGGTGATTTATCCCCTGGTTGAATAACGACGCGCGGGTTTTAACCCGGTGTTACTTTCCGGTTTGGTTTTCAATGTACTTCCTAACAGTCTCCGTTGAAGCATTTCCGGTTGTAGCACAGAAAAAGCTAGGGGTCCAAAGTGTGGGCAATTTTAGCAATAAGCGGAAATTCTTTTCTCAAATGATGAGAAGCTCTACCTTTGACTCGTTTGATAATGACAGAGGCTGCAAAAGTTGGATCAACTTCTAAAAATAAATGTACATGGTCTGGCATTATTTCTAATGCTATTAGTCTCCAATCATGCGAGCGTACATAACTCAAAAATAATCTGTTGCAACCGTTGTTTTACGTCATTTGGTGAAAAACCCGAAAGGTGGGAGCCATCAGGAAAGCGTGTTAATCGTGGTTTGTACCGTTCAGCAACAGGTAAATTGATTAATGCCGATGCTAATGGTGCTGGAAATATTATCAAAAAAGTAGCAACACAGCTAAGTTTAGATTTAGCCAAGGTTGGTAGGGAAGTTTTGATGCTTCCACAACGATATAAGTTGGACGATCTAACTAGAAAATATCGTAAGCAGTGTGTCGCGTGGCTTTAGCCCGCGTAAGCATATCCGCTTAGAATCCAGGGTGTTTTAACCCCTGGAGACATCAAATTTAGACTCTGATTTCAAAAAGAGAGCTGATTGGTTCTTGCAAAACCGTCAGGATTTGACAAAAGGGGAGAATGTTTACTTTGATAATACAGACAGTAATCTCATGGAAGGAGGAGTAGCTTTCTCTCTAGTTAACCCTACCAGACTCCGATTAGTTCTGAAAAGAATGCTTGATGAATCTGAATTTTTCGGACCTTATGGTATTCGAGGATTATCTAAATCTCATGAGCCACCTAATTCCTATAAATTACCTTTTAGCATCAGAACAAAGAGTGGCAACTACATTCAACCTGAAGTAGAATATGAGCCAGCAGAATCGAGATTTGGTCTGTTTGGAGGTAATTCTAATTGGCGTGGTCCGGTTTGGATGCCTGTTAACTTTTTGATTATTGAATCCCTGCGAAAATACCATTACTGTTTAGGAGATGATTTCAAAGTAGAATGTCCTACAGGTTCAGGAAATATGATGAATCTTTCGGAGGTAGCTGCAGAAATTTCTCATCGTTTGATCAAAATTTTCTTGCCAAAAGATGGTCAAACTCAACGACCTGTTTATGGCGCAACGGAAAAGTTTCAAACTGACCCCAATTGGAATAATTACATTCTGTTCTATGAGTATTTTCATGGGGATAATGGTGCAGGTATTGGAGCTAGTCATCAAACTGGTTGGACAGGAGTAGTAGCAGAACTAATCCAACAACATGGTGCTTATATTGCTAGAGGAAAACGCCCTGAGTAGAAATTAGTACAAACTAACACAATTCCCTCCGTGGCAATCTCCTAAAATAGAGATTGCTGTGGCTAGTATATCGCGATCAAGACAAGTACAGCGAGGCCGAACCACTTTACTAACCTGCTTTAGCCATCTATGAAAAAGCATATGGTGGTGATGAAGGAGTCAGTCCTCAGTCCTCAGGAGTCAGGAGGGAAGAAGAAAGAGGAGTATAAGGAGAAAGTTTTTTGGTCGCGTAAGCGGAAAGGAGTTCTATAAATCACCAACGCCAAAAATCAAATCAATTATTGCACAGAGACTATCGATTCTTTCCCCCTACTCCCTACTCCCTACTCCCTACTCCCTACTCCCTACTCCCTCTTTTCTGGAGATGTCTTATGAATTATGGCACAATATTAAGGACAATTAAACAGTCCAAATAATTCATATTATCTATGACCAAAACCATACCAGAATTACCAAGCAAATACGACGCATTCTCAACTGAGGCGAAATGGCAGAAATATTGGGAAGAAAACAACACTTTCAAAGCTGACCCCAACCATCCAGGCAACCCCTATTGCATTGTCATCCCCCCTCCTAACGTTACAGGGCGCCTCCATGCAGGTCATGCTTTTAACAACTCCCTCATTGACGCTCTCATTCGTTACCATCGGATGCGCGGTGACAACGCTCTCTATCTCCCCGGTACGGACCACGCGAGTATTGCCGTGCAAACTATTCTGGAACGGAAACTGAAAGAAGAAGGCAAAACCCGCTATGATATTGGGCGAGAAAAATTTCTGGAACGCGCTTGGGAATGGAAAGCTGAGTCTGGCGGTACTATTGTTAACCAACTACGTCGTTTAGGAGTTTCTACAGACTGGACTCGCGAACGTTTTACCCTGGATGAAGGTTTATCAAAAGCTGTCATTGAAGCATTCATGCGTCTCTACGAAGAAGGTCTCATTTATCGCGGTAACTACCTGGTCAACTGGTGTCCTGCGAGTCAGTCTGCTGTTTCTGACTTGGAAGTTGAAAATAAGGAAGTTAATGGCAACCTCTGGCATTTTCGTTACCCTCTTACTGATGGCAGTGGTTATGTGGAAGTTGCTACTACTCGTCCGGAAACAATGTTGGGAGATACTGGTGTCGCGGTTAACCCCAATGACGACCGCTACAAAAATCTCATTGGCAAAACTCTTACCCTACCAATAATGGAACGGGAAATACCTATTATTGCGGATGAGTTGGTTGACCTTGAATTTGGTACTGGTTGTGTCAAAGTTACTCCCGCTCACGACCCCAATGATTTTGAAATGGGTAAACGTCACGACCTACCATTCATTAATATTATGAATAAGGATGGCAGTTTGAATGAAAACGCGGGACCGTTTGTTGGGCAAGACCGTTTTGAGGCGCGGAAAAATGTTGTGAAACGGTTAGAGTCAGAGGGTGTTTTGGTCAAGGTAGAGGAGTATAGTCATAGCGTTCCTTATAGCGATCGTGGCAAGGTACCAGTCGAACCTCTACTCTCAACTCAGTGGTTTGTCAAAATTAAACCGTTGTCTGAGAAAGCGCTGGAATTATTGGATAAGCACAACCAACCGAAATTTGTTCCCGAACGTTGGACGAAGGTTTATCGCGACTGGTTGGTGAAAATTAAAGACTGGTGTATTTCCCGGCAACTTTGGTGGGGTCATCAAATTCCAGCTTGGTATGCTGTGAGTGAAACTAATGGAAAAATTGCCGATAATACTCCTTTTGTTATTGCTCGCTCGGAAACGGAAGCGTTGGAGCAAGCAAAAGCAAAATTTGGTGCTGATGTCAAAATTGAACAAGACCCAGATGTGCTTGATACTTGGTTTTCATCTGGTTTATGGCCATTTTCAACATTGGGTTGGCCTGAAAACACTCCCGACTTAGCAAAATATTATCCGACCAGCACTCTTTCTACTGGTTTTGATATCATCTTTTTCTGGGTTGCTAGAATGGCAATGATGGGAACTCATTTTACTGGCAAAATGCCGTTTGAAACGGTTTATATTCACGGTTTAATGTTAGATGAAAAGGGCAAAAAACAATCTAAATCTGCTGGTAATGGTATTGACCCTTTATTGTTAGTTGAAAAGTATGGAACTGATGCTTTACGTTATACTTTGATGCGAGAAACTGCCGGAGCAGGGCAAGATGTGAGAATGGATTATAATCGGGAAACTGATGAGTCTGCATCGGTGGAAGCTTCTCGAAATTTTACTAATAAAATTTGGAATGCTGCTCGATTTGTGATGATGAAATTAGAGGGTAAATATCCTCAAGAATTAGGGGAACCGGAGCAGGAGAAATTAGAGTTAGTTGACCGTTGGATTTTGTCTCGTTTCTATCAAGTTGTACAGCAAACTTGTGATTATTTAGATAATTATGGTTTGGGGGAAGCTGCGAAGGGTCTTTATGAATTTATTTGGGGAGATTTTTGTGATTGGTATCTGGAATTAGTTAAATCTCGCCTTCAGGGTGAGGATGAGATTTCTAAGTTAGTAGCACAACAAACATTGGCTTATGTTTTGGATGGAATTTTAAGATTATTACATCCTTTTATGCCTCATATTACTGAGGAAATTTGGCATACTTTGAATCAAGTTGGTGAGGAAGATTGTTTGGCTTTACAGTCTTATCCGAAGTTGGATAAATCTTTAATTAATTCGGATTTGGAAGCCGAATTTGAATTATTAATTGGGGTAATTCGGACTATCCGAAATTTACGGTCTGAGGTTGATATTAAACCAAAGGTAAAAATCACAGCAATTTTGCAGAGTGAGAATGAAAAAGAACGGAAAATTTTGAGTAAAGGTGAGGTTTATATTCAAGATTTAGCTAAGGTCGAAAAGTTGAATATTACTCCTAGTGTTGATGCGGAAGTTGGTCAAACTATTGCAGGTGTTTTTGGTACTGTGCAGACTTTAATTCCATTATCAGGAGTAGTAGATATTGAAGCTTTATCTGCTAGGTTAGAGAAGAAATTAGGAAAGTTAGAAAAAGAGATTTTGTCTACTTCTAAACGATTGAGTAAACCAGAATTTGTTAAGAAAGCTGATGCTAAATTTGTAGAGGAAACAAAGAATAATTTAGCCGAGGCAGAAAAACAGGCAGAAATATTACGCGATCGCCTGAAGCAGTTAAAGTCAAATTAGGCTTATTTGGTTGGGTTTAGTTATTATCTATCCCAACCTTTAATTTTGAATTTTAAAAATAACAAAAGGAAAGAAATTGCCAGCAAGAGATATTTATCATTCAGTTGTTAAACAATTGGATTTTCTATAAACTGAATAAATTGTTTCCCTAAATCTGTTGTTATACTTTTTTGGGAGTTATATTTAACATCTGAGATAATTTTGTCAATATTTTTAGTATGTTTGACAGTTCTAAAATTGTTTTCATACTTACGACTATCAGGAGTAGTAGATATTGAAGCTTTATCTGCTCGGTTAGAGAAGAAATTAGGAAAGTTAGAAAAAGAGATTTTGTCTACTTCTAAACGATTGAGTAAACCAGAATTTGTTAAGAAAGCTGATGCTAAATTTGTAGAGGAAACAA
>NZ_JAAHGK010000464.1:0-5262 GCF_010672505.1 Okeania sp. SIO2B9
TGACAGGAGAAAAATTACATGGGGATTCTCACCCCAAGTAATTTTGAACACCGTGTAGACGGTGGGGTATTAAACCCACAAAGAAAATGATAATGGATATTTAAACCCCTAATAACTACTTCCAAAAAAGGTCAAGGTAGTGGTTTAGGATTGCATATTATTCGTAGAACTCTATATGAAATTGGAGGTTATATTAAAGAAACCAGAGAAAATGATGTAATGTTTGAAATGTATATTACTTATGGTTATCGGTAGAAAAAGTTAAATCAAAATTCAAAAATTACAGAATTAACTATGGAAACAAAAAACGTTCATTTACTATTAGTTGAAGATAACCCAAATTATCTCGAAGAATTAATAGAGTTGTTAAAAGAAGACTTTGGTTATCAAAATATTGAAACAGCAGTTAGCGCTAAAGAAGCAACAGAAAAATTACAAAATCCTTTTGACATTATTATTGCTGATATGCGTATGGAAGCAGATGATAGTTGTTTTGCTGTCCTAGAGGAAGTTCAATCTCGAAATCTTTCTTCTGTTGTGATTATCTTAACAGCAAATGATAGCGTAACTGACTGTCGCGATGCTTTTAAAAAAGGTGCTTGGGATTATATTTCCAAGAATATGAAAGGCGATGTTTTTGAAATTTTAGACAAGTCTATTAAAGAAGCAATTACTGATTTTAATAGTTGGGGTAACGTTAAAAATGACCGATGGATTGAAAAAAATAGAGAACACTTAGAAGACCAATATTGGGGGAAATATATTGCAGTTATTAATCAAACAGTCATAGAAGTAGCAGATACAGAAGAAGAACTGAATCAAAAAATTGAGGAACGAAAATTAAGAAGATTTTTAACGACTATTCGTAAAATAGACGAGTTTAAACCTATAGATGAATTGATTAAACAAAGGGAAAGCGATAGTTTAGAATTTAAAAGTACTTTACAATGGGATATTGAAAAAGATCGCAAAAATGAAAAGTTAAAATTTAATCTTTTAAAAACAATTGTTATTTTTCTCAATTCTCAAGGAGGAACTTTATTAATAGGAGTTGAAGAGAATGGTAATATTTTTGGTTTAGAAAAAGATATTTCTTTCTTGGAAACTCTAGACAAATTTAAACAAACATTATCTAATTTTATTTATGACCGCATTAGAGCTGGTTTTCCTCAATATATTAAAGTCCGTATTGAAACTTTAGAAACCAAGGAAATTTGTATTGTTGATGTCAAAAGATCGCTAAAAAAGTCATTCCTTAAAACCGAAAAAGGTTTAGAATTTTATATTAGAGTAGGAAATACTTCAAGAGGATTAACTATTCCTGAAATTTACGATCATTTTTCCTAATTAGGGCTTGCTGATTAAATCTAAAAGTATTTACAGATAAAGGTTTTAGCCTTTTTTTGTTCAACAAAAGTGCCTGTTTTTCAGCTCTTCACACTTAAAAAGTTAGTATTTTAGGCGCATAGTTGGGCAGAAAAATCATTCTTACAATTCTTACTCCTACCTTCTCTAAATACCCATTTATCCTGTCTCCTGTCTTCCCCTCCTGGGAGGGGTTGGGGGTGGGTTGTCTCCTGTCTCCTACCCTCACCAATAAGACTTTTTCAGCAAACCCTAATTAGATGAAACAAATTATTATTCGTTTCCGACTATAGCAATATGAAATGATTGGTGAAAAAAAACTGTAGGGGTTTAGTCTTTTCATTCCATTTTTGCTTGGGTAAAGTTTTTACCTATAAGCGAGAATATTTCTACTCGTAACCCAATACTGTTCAGATAAGACCAAAACTCTTATGATATAGAACCATTAAATAAGATTTTCAGATTACAGAACTCAAAAAAAAATCTTTAACTGAACCGTATTTACCCGTAACCAATAACTTCTGACTTCTGATACTAATTCACTTTAAAGATGTCACAAATAGTTTCAAAATTTAAATGTGAAATAATTTCCTCAAACTACTGTTTCGTCACAGTCTTGAATTTATAAAATCTTACTTTTGACTTTTAACTTTTGACTTTTAACTTCCGTGAAACGACATGACTTCCTAATTTTCTCCTTCTAAATATTGAGTTTCAACCGCTTGAGATCCACTCATAAGTTTTTCCCCTGTTAAATATTGAGATTCAACTGCTGGAGTTCCACTCATAAACTTATTATCAGATTCAAGTGGCAATAGAATACTTGATGCTTCTTTAACCTCAGAAATTAAAGCTTGCCCACTACCATTAAATAAGCGAATAACTGCATAGGAAATCAACACTGGTGAAGCTAAAATTAAAGCAGCTATCATTCCCACAGGCGCTACTAATTGATAAACAATTAAAGCAGTAGGTTGAAATTCCTCATATTGGGAAAAAACGCGAGATAACCACCACACTAATAATGCCATTACCGCAAATCCGAAAAGAGTAACAATTGAAGGTACAATAAAAGATAAAAATACAGCCATTAGTGCAATTAAAGCACCCCAACCTTTAGCAACAATTTTCTCTGATAGGTCAGAAACCATAATCGTTCCATGGACAAACCAAATCATAAATCCAAATACTAATGTAATTGCTGACCCTGCCAAAAAAATGTTAACGCCCTTAATAAAAAGTTGTTTAATTTCATCGTTATTTAAGATAGGTTGTTTTTGGTTGACCATTTTTTTAATTCCCTAGCCTCTAACCTTTTAGTATACCTTATACTGCTCCCTCTAGATTTAACCAAGTAGATGGGTAAGTTTTTTGTGTATTTTCAAATTTTGCTGGAAAGTCGATTGAATAAAAATGCTGCCAGTTGTCAATTAAAAATGGAAAAATAAGTCTATAATTTTTCCAGGCGTTGCTGAAGAGCGTGTATGATATTAATATTAATTACTTAGGAGTCAACCCACCCGCGCGCCCCTCCCAGGAGGGAAAGTCAGTCGGACTGAGTCAGCAGGGAAGAAAGAACAAGAAACAGAAGTAGAAGGAGAAAGTTTTTTGCTCGCCCTCTTATCTGGACATAATATCATACCTCAAATCAGCAATGCCTTTTTCCAGTAAAGTGCTTATAGCGGTTTTCAAATAATAGATACAGTGGCCAAAGCATTCTCCTACTGCCTACTCCCTACTCCCGCGCACCAAAAGAATTTTGTAGTCTACTTAAATGAAAAGCACTGTAAGAATAAATGACTGAACATGAGGTAGATTCTCCTGTTGCCAATTGTATCCGTGATTTGTGATATCTACTTTTGAATTGTTCAGTTGAACTCATTAGAGAAACCTGGTTTTTGTGAGCAGATGTTAGTATTGTGGGATATCTAATACCAGGTTACTACACATTAGCAGGTAGAAATTATATCACTCGCAAGCCAGCAGATTCGATATCAAATATTATAAATAGGACTTACGCACCTCCAACGTATTTCTGTCCGAAGCGACCCACAGGGTTTGCGCAGCAGTCCGGAACGGATAGCAATCTCAAACGCTATTTTTTCGTGCGTCGTGCGTAAGTCCTGATAAATTTACCTGCTTCATAAAACCGATATAAAACGTCACATAGCGTGATATTCTACTGTTTACTTCCTGCTTCTACTGAGGCCGTCGGCGGTTACTCATCCACAGGCATTCACGGTCAAGCCGACCGCATTTCTTAAATTAATACTTGCATTCAGATCACGGTCTATAGATATCCCACAATCGGGGCAGTCATAAGTTCTCACATTTAAGGGCAGATATTGGACATGACCGCAGTTCGAGCAAGTTTTTGATGATGGAAAGAATCTATCAACGACTACTAATTCAGAGCCGTACCAGTGAGTTTTATATTCTAGCTGTCGTCTAAACTCATAAAATCCTTGATCTGCTATTGATTTCGCCAGCTTATGGTTAGCTAACATACCGCTAATATTCAAATCTTCTATAGCAACAACGCTGTGGTTTTTAGCTAGATATGTTGTCAATTTGTGAAGTGTGTCAAGACGGATGTTAGCTATTTTTCTATGTAGCTTGGCAATTTTGAGTTGTGCCGCCCTCCAGTTAGCAGAACCAATTATTTTATTTCGGTGCAAGTATTGTAGTCTGGAGAGTTTGTCTTCAAAGGAGCGGTAAGATTTCGCACCAGGGAAAACAACTCCCGTACTTAAAGTTGCTAAGGTTTTTACACCTAAATCAACACCTACAACTTCAGTAGTTTTTGGAGTTGAAGTGGGAGTAAATTCATAACTACAGCTAAGATACCATGAACCCGCTTGTTTACTAATAGTTATTTTCTGAGTAGCCACCTCAATGGGTTCATAAGTTCTAACGATACCAATAAAAGGTAATTTGTGATTCCATCCGTTTAGTTTGATCGGTTTCCCACAATTATCAATTGTGAAGGAATCATGTTGGCCTTTCTTCTTAAACCTTGGGTGTTTACCTAATCCTTGTTTGCGAAGCATTCCGCAGGAAAAGAACCTTTTAAATGCCTCACCCAAGTGGATGAAAGCGTATTGATAAACTCTAGACGACAAGTTTTTCATCCAAGGATAAAGAGGTTTTGTGTGGTTGGTAAAAACTTCTCTCAATTTACGGGCATTAGGTTTATAGCCATCTTTATATGCTGCGTTCCACAAACTTAAACCCCAGTTGTAACACCACCTGGAATAACCTGCGTGTTGAGCCATCATGGTTTTCTGCTTGTTATTCAGTTTGAGCTTAGTTCTGATGGATTTCATCTATGGGTATTGCCAGTATAATGGTATGCTTAAATACCTATTATATCGTTATTCTCTGATTAAGTCAATGCTCTATTAAAAAAGTTAATTCTCTAGAAAACATTAATAAATTTTGCCATAGCTTGAGCATAATCAGCAAAAAAGAGAATCTGGTAAATATAAGCGAGCAGGAGGGCAAGAAGGTCGAATGACTTTATCTATCCTATGTAAGTTTGTGAGCAAGGGATGTCTCCAAGGAAAACTTAAGATTACCAAGGCCAACACGGTAGTAGTGATACTAAGTAAAATGAGTATACTGAGTAATTTCATTTTGTTATTTATTTATAGTAATAATTTGGCAATCTTACCAATCATAAGTACCTGTGCCAAATTAATTTAACATTTACAGGACTTAAGCCTTTTTAGTTCTAAACACTATATATTTCTAAGGTTATATTTTTTGCCTACTACAAATAATTTAGTGTCTTTACCTAATATCATTTCCCCCCAATTACTCCTAGTAAAATAGCAACTTCCATAACATCAAAAAAATTATTTTTTCAGAAAAAAAATAAATACACTCAAATTTATA
>NZ_JAAHGK010000465.1:0-5255 GCF_010672505.1 Okeania sp. SIO2B9
TCCCATAATGTCAAGATTTGCTCAACACAGACAGCTTTGTAACGTCGTGGTCAACCTGTCTATCATTTCAACTCTGAATTTCAAAATATTATTACTAAAAATATTCTCACAAATTTAACATCTCAGATAGATACTCAGTCTTTACAACCAGAGACACTACCTAGTTTATCTGAATCCAAACCTCCTGAGTATTCTACATCTACATCAGTCGATCCATCCTCAAACCCCTTCAAGGCAAGCTCAAAAAATACAGCTCAAGACCTGGTAGAGCATATTCCAGTAAAAACAAATCAGTCTAAGATCAAACACACTGATTTTTATACTAAACTAAAAGCATTTGTAAAAAAAAGTCAAGCATCGCGATCGAATCAGAGCAAACCCGATCGAGTTAAATAGACAGAAGCATCGCAGAAAATAGAAAGTACACAAGAGCAATCAAATAGGTTAATTCTTGCTACAGATGATTGATGAGAAGATGAGAAGATGGGGAGATGGGGAGATGGGGAGATTGGTATATTTGCACAATTTTTTTGTATTTCATATAACTAATTAAACGGACATTATATAACATATTAGGGTGAGTTTATCAAGTAAGATACAAATAACTCACCCCTACAGATTCTTCTTTGGAGATGTTTTCTGACGATCAAGCAACCAACATGATCCAGTTTAATTTTTCACTCGGCGAATTTCTGAGCAAAAAGAAGCTAGAGTAAAACCTAATGGTCTTTTAACTACACTGGTGCGTAACCGTAAATTAGGCATCAAATACCAGAAACGTTCCTCCGCGTATAAATCTTCCGACTCAGTAATAAATGTTAAAACATCATCACTCCCCATAATATATCGACCACTGATATTTGTACTCTTACCATCCCCTTTATCCTGCAATAATCTACCTTGGTGGGGGTCGTCAGAATTAGGAATAACTATCAACATTGTTGCACCTATATCTTTCACTTGCTCTCGGTTGATAGTACCATTCCAGTTAATCTGCAACCCTACTAATTGAGCTACACTTGGATCAGTTTGATGTTGTTCGCACAACCTGATTACTGTGGGATTTGTTTTTTCTAATATTTCAACATTTACTTCTGATTTGCCTGCTTGCAACTCCCCGGAAACTAAATTGTGAATCGTGCGTTGGGAAAACCATTGACCTGCACTCAACTGCAAAAATTCGATAATGTCCATTAACCTGCTAATAGTATTAATTCTGAATCAATACTATTGTTGCACTGATTGGCATATATGGCACTTATATCATGTGCCCCCTTCTAGGGGAGCTGCGCTAACGATTGAATACCAATAATATCTGTGAAGGTCAATGGGTAATAGGTAATTGGCACGCTTCTCAAACAGCTTCAAATTTTGGAATTGCAGCGAATGTTACTATTATATCTAGAGCTACTAACTGCTAAATTTTATTATTACTAAAATAAAAACATTATATATTTTAGCCTCTAGTAGCTTTTCTCTATTGAATGATTTATAATACATGAGGTATTAGGCTATTAGAGTTAGAAAGTAATGTCTTAATTATTAACTTGAATATTTTAACACTCATAACATTAAATAATTATGTATAATATTGTCAATCTGTATTTTTTTTGATGTTACTAATTTTCATCTAAAGGTTGATTTTCATAAACTAAAATAATAGCGATCGCATATCTTCAAAACAACTGTAAAAAATAATTATTTCCTAGCTAAGTTAGCCACAATAGACATAGGGATAAAAAAGACAAGCTAGAATAGGGGATTTAAACCCAAGCTTTTAGCACTCTGAAAACTGTTTGCGGAGCATTCCGGTACGGAAATGCTGAAATGCTGATAACTAATTAATTGATTGGCTGAAGATGTCTAATCAACAAAAACTGTAATAAGCAAGCAAAGAATTTTTTATTATCCCAAATATATTTGATTTTCTTAGGAGGTAAAAAAATCAAAAATCAAACTATAGCTTGATCCCAGCAACAGTAGATAAATCAAAAAAGAGAATTCAATTGGACTAAAAAACCATAATTGTGACGATAACTCTTTCCAAAAACATCAAATTGTGGTAAATATTAAGTTTAAGCTATGCTATTAAAATTATTATATATCACTAAATATGGTATAAGTCAAGGGTACTAAACTATGCTCATAGAGATATTAACCCTTTTTGCGGGTGCAGGACTTGAACAAGCAACCAGTGTCACATGGCATTGGGTAAGTAAGTGGGCAGCAAAGAAAGCTGATGAAAAGAATCAGGTAATACAGACAGCGTTAGTAACTTCATATTGTAAGGCTTTACAGGTAATTCGTAAAGAATCTCAACAACTATCCCAGTGGAGGCAAGATAAAGCTGAAATTGAAGGCAGACTAACAGAAATGGAGAAAGATGCACTAATGATACTAGATTTAGTGCAAACACACAAGCAAAGAATAACTCATCTACCTCAAGGTAGAGAAGAAGAAGCAATAGTGAAAGTCGTGATGTCTAGACTGCAAAGCAAAGATAAGTGGCTCAAACACGCTCCAAAAGAATTATCTGTGCTAGTGGAAACTAAATTAGTGTCAATTACAGTCCATCAATTTCGCCACGAGCTGAGAACAGAAAGTACAGTATTTCAAGCCTTAGTACACGATATGCTAGCAACAGCAGGTGAAGATATCAGTTGTCTTGTTGATGTGACCAACAAAATAGAGAGAAGAGTCGATCAATTTGTTGGCGACTACCGTCAAGATATAGACAGAATAATTGCAGGTATTGGTGGAGCTAATACTCACTTAGAACAGTTAATATTACTGCTGCGTAAACAGATGCAACAATGTCAGGTAATACCTGCTGACTTTGCTGCATTAATAGCAGATAAAACTGAAGGATTTTTGGGACGGGGTTTTGTTTTTGATGCCATTGAAGATTTCATCCATAACCAATCTAAAGGATATTTTATCATCGAAGCAGACCCAGGAGTAGGCAAAAGTACAATCATAGCCGAATATGTACGTCGCACAAGTTGTCTTGCCTATTTCAATTTATTATCAGAAGGTAGAACTAGAGCTGAAGATTTTCTTAAGAGTATCTGTACCCAGCTAATTGAAGGCTATAATTTGCCTTATGAACTACCATTACATCCGGATAACACTAGCAATGGCAACTTTCTATCAAAACTACTAAACGAAATTAGTGCCCAACTAACACCAGGAGAAAAACTCATAATTGCAGTTGATGCTTTAGATGAAGTCGATTTAAGTAGTCAAAGTGGAGCGGCTAATGTGCTTTACTTACCAGCAAACTTACCCAATAAAGTTTATTTTCTGCTTACTAAGAGGTCTGACCCACTACCGTTAGTCATTTCGGCACCGCAGAAGATTTTTGACTTAATGATTTATCCTAATGAAAGTCTAGAAGATGTCAAACTATTTATTCGTCTGCGCACAAAACGACCAGCAGTAAAAGAATGGATCGAACAAAGAGGCTTAACATTAGAAGAATTTGTCGAATCTATAGCCAGCAATAGTGAAAATAATTTCATGTACTTAAAATATGTACTTGATGATATTGAGCAAGGTAACTATAGAGATATTAACTTAGAAAGTTTACCTCAAGGTTTAGAGAAATATTACGATCAACACTGGCATCGAATGAAAATGAATGTCAAACCATTGCCTGTAACTAAATTAAAAGTCATATATTTCTTAACAAAAACTCGTAAACCAGTATCCTGCAGAATGTTAGCAAAATTTAGTGGAGAAATTTCCTTAATAGTTCAAGAAATTCTGGATGAGTGGGCACAATTTCTGCGAATTTATCAAACAGAAGGAAAACCAGTTTATAGCATATATCATGCTGCATTTCAAGACTTTCTTTACCGAAAAGATATCGTCCAAGAAGTAGAATCATTAATTGAAATCGAAAGTATGGAAAAACAAATCAAAAATAATTTGTTAGGAATGGTTTACAAAAATGCCTAACAAATTATGATTTGGAACTGGAAGTTAGGATACACAAAAAGCGGATGAAATGGCTCGCCAAGGATTGAAATCATTGGCTAATAGCTTAAGTCATCTATAAGATGACTCTTGAGGAGTATGCTATCTTTTTCATCTTTTTATATTGTGGTTAATCAGTGCAACTTGATATTAGTTTGGAGCAAGTTTATCCAACAATTTTGTATTATTTGCGCGATCGCGAAGCGGTAGGACAATATTTAGAAAATTCCTTGGACTATACGAATAAAGCTCAAGCTGAATTTGACCGTCATCCTCCACCTTTTGTGGCGAAGATACTGAAGTAGAAGTTGGAACGTCAATATCATGTCCGGTTGAACAGTTATAAATAAACGACTAAGGAGTCAGGAGTCAGGAGTCAGGAGTAATAAGTCAGGAGTCAGGAGGGAATAAAGAAGAAGAAAGAGAAATTTTTTTTATCATACTCTTATCCGGACATGATATAACTCAAGCAGAGGAAGTGCCTAAATAATGGTAATTACAGCAGTTTTCATTTGGGTAGACCACTGTAGGGATGTTCCATGCAACGTCCCTACAAGGTTTTGATTGTGACGATGTGGTTTATAAATCAGCAAAAGCGCTGTAAATCAGGAATTATATCAAATCCGGTTAAACAGTTATAGAATAGTTAAGTCAGGAGGAGTCAACCCACCCCTCGCCCCTCCCAGGAGGGGAGGGGAAGTTAGGAGTTAGGAGTCAGGAGGAGAGAGAATTACAAAGATGAGCGTAGTTATGACGATTGAAGATTTTTTTTATATTCAATAAAACGGATTTGATATTATATCATGTCCGGTAGTATCGGTATTGTAAGCTTGAAGGTAAAAAAGAAGGAAGAAGGAAGACGGAAGAAGGCTTAAAAGCTTGAAAAAAACGTAAATTTCCTGTAGATATTCACCCTTGGTTTTACACAAACGCGCCCCAGCGGACATGATATTACCCATGAGGTACGAAAAACTAGGACTTGAGATTGCTTTCCGTTCCGGAATACTCCGCAAACCCTATCGGTCGCAATGAGGAAGATACGTTATAGTACCGAAGAAATACTGAAATTATCTTGACTTTTTCTTCTCTTCCTTCCTGACTCCTGTACGTTACTCTAAGCACTGCTCTTCTACCTTAATCTTCATTCCCCATATTATAAATGTATAAAATGTATAAGTACTAAAGCTAAATTAATTGTATATTTGATGGTCATATTAAATAGGTGGGCAAAATTATTTTTATATCTACTGCTCAAGCATACAAGTATATTTTTTTCC
>NZ_JAAHGK010000466.1:0-5251 GCF_010672505.1 Okeania sp. SIO2B9
AAAAAGTTGCACTTTTTTTCAGTATAAAAAGGCTGAAGCTTTTTAAGCTTGAGCTACCAAAAAGTTAGGATTTTGGGCAGACAAGGGTAGAAAAATCAAGGGAAAATTATTCCGACTACCTCCTCTATAATTCCCATTTATTCTGACTCCTGAGGACTGACTCCTGACTCCTACCCTTAACAAAAGACTAGTGAAGCGCAAACCCTAATTACCTTCCTTCCTGTAATTCAACAGTCATAATTAGAGAGCGTGGAATAGTTACTTGTCGTCCTTTTTGGTTAATGTAAATTGCTGTTTGATCGCGACCAACCAGTTGCCCTATCCACTGATTTTTACCTTTATAGGGTTCGGAAGTATTTACCGTAACGCTAAACCCTTTAAAGGCAATGAAATCTCGGTCATTATCCAAAAATTTAGAAATACCAGGACTGGATATTTCTAGTAAATATGGTTCAGAAATAATATTTGCTGCGTCTAGTGATTCTTCTATGGCATAGCTCATACGTTCACAATCATCTAAACCTGTGTCTTGATGAAAGTTCCGAATGTCCAAACGCAGCACTGGAGGATGCTGATTTGTATGAAATACTGCTCCTACTAATTCCAATCCTAGGGACTCGGCAATAGGGGTAGCAAAATTGATGATTTGTGGTATTAATGGATGACTCATAGGACAAATGCAACAAAAAAAGTGGGCTTCACCCACTCCCCGTTAACAATTGTTAACATTAACTTAAATCCTTTACAGATTATACAAATTTCGCTTAGACGAGGCTTTCTTGATTTTGCCTTGTCGAATAGCAACAACTGCTTTGTTAACTTTAAATTCTACTTCCTGTAAGAGTTATGATACTTTTTCATTACTCATTTTACAAGTTGAGAATTGGGATAGGTTTTCCCTACTAAATTAGCTCTATTAAACTATTAATTCATTAGTATATCATATTTTTTGTTGAGAAGCAAGTTAATTTTTTCTCCGATTGCAATTAACTTTTTATACCATTTCACTTTAAGGATGTCACAAATAGTTTCAAAGTTATCATGTCAAATAATACGTTTCAATACTTTAAACGTCAAAGTTTTCTGTCTATTAAATCTTACTTTTAACTTTTAACTTTTGACTTTTGACTTTTGACTTCCGTGAAACGGTATTAGCTTATATTATTTTGGGGTTGATTAGCTTTAAGCTGTAGTTGTCTGGTTTGTTCTAGAATTTTTTCGACATCTTCCTCGCTCATTCGCATCACATAGTTAATTTTTACTTCTTCAAGAAAGGCTGATACTAAGGATTGAAGTTCTTCTAATGTGTGTTCTTGTTGTAATTCTGTACTTAGTGCTTTACCGAAGTTTTGAACTAGCTGGTTAGATAATTTTGTTCCTACTGGATCTGCCATTGCTATTTTAATTGTTTCATAAGCATTTTGGGGTCCTTCGGTAGCAATATTGGATAATTCTTTAATTAATCTTTCTGATAGTTGGTTTGCTAAATTTTCTGCTCCTGGTATTTGCTGAAATCTCTGAAAAACTGGTAATTCTTCTACTATTTTCTCTACACTGTAACGGATTAGAGCTTCTATATCTGGTTGTAATTGAGGTATTACTTTGCAGACAGTTACTTGTACTAATCTAGTAGCGATCGCTTCGATTTCATTAATGTTATTTAGATCGATATAAGTTTTTTGTTGAGAGGAAAATATTTGCTTTGCTAATTCTCCTGTTTTGACATCTTTTTGCACTTGATTAATTACTTGCATTATTACTACTTCTGTTAGTTCTTGAGCAATAGAAGCAAGAAAACCTCGACTAGCTTGTGCCCTAATTGTTTCTAGGTCTATAATTTGAGCATCATTGAGGCGAATTGTTAGAGGAATTATCCGTAAAAACTGTAGAAATGGTAATAGTAGAAAAATATCGTACCAACGCCAGAGCATCGCTTCTGGCCAATTTACGCTAGGATAACGACGACTAATTAAAAATGTTCTGCCTAAAAATTCTAAACCAAATATAATTATAAATGGTAGGTCGATTATGCCAAAATAATCAGCTAGTCCTCCACTTTCACCGATGCCACGATAATAGTTTTTAGCAATTAATGGTTTGATTTCTGTTTCAAACCATTCCAGTTCTTCAATCCATCCATTTTTTGTTAAGTATTCTTGACTCCAGAAGGTTTTAAATGATTCTTTTGCAGAATCTTCTGAATTAGGAATTCTATCCCTTATTCTATTTTTTATTTTTTCTAAAGAGCCGCTTTTGTTGGCAACTGCGAAAGGATTTTGAACGATCATTTCTATGCTAAGTTCTCGTAATTCTGCCAACTCTTCTTGTACTATTAAAGAATCAGCACCTTGAGGTATTTTCGTTTCCAGTTGTTCCAAATGATCTAAGTATTTTTCTGTATCTCTATTAGATTCAATTCCCTTTATTGGGTCGTATCTTTTTGTGAGCATTGGGATTTGCTCAAAATAAAAATCACGAAAGGTAATATAGCTGATGTTAAATAGCACTAGAATAAAATTTACTAGGGCTAAAAATGCCATCATTCTTTCAAATATTGGAACTTTACGAGTTTTCCGACGAATCTTTTTTGTAGTTACCATTGATGATTTGATTTATTTATTTTGATATATAGCAAGCAATAAACAGGTAGGTTAGGACATAGAGTGATGATGAGATGAATCGAAATAAGGGGAAATGTTTTTCCCACTGTTCCCTGTTATATTTTATATTTTTTCAGATTGGGATAGGTTTGAAACTGCTCTACAATATTTAATTTTTTGATAAATCACACTTTATATCAAGGGTGGAAAAAGAATGTTATGAATAATCAGAGCAGTTAAAAGACTTGACAGGAGATGTCCTTTGGAATACAAAGATAAATTCTGACCTAGTAAATGGTATCAAAGCTATTCATTCTGTACGTCGCCAATCCGACGGTTCCCCTACCACTGATTCCTAAAAAATAACCTAGTTATTTGCAGCAAATATTGATCAAATTGTTACTATTGGTAACTTTCTGAAAAGAAATAATCAAAAAAAATTCAAGAAAAAATGAGACCCTGGGGTCTCACTACTCACTATTTGGTACAGATAGCGATATGTTTACTTCTTAAAGATATTTATATTTTAAAAATCTAAAAGCTTTTAAATGGTTACTCCTTCTTGGCGAGCAGCATGGGCCACTGCTCCTGCCACAGCAGTAGCGACCCTAGTATCAAAGACCGAAGGAATAATATGTTCTTTGTCTAGATCTGAAGCTTTGACTAATGAGGCGATCGCTCTAGCAGCTTCTAAATACATTGTAGATGTCAGGGTAGTGGCCCGACAATCTAAGGCACCGCGAAATATACCGGGAAATGCCAAAACATTATTAATTTGATTTGGGTAATCACTGCGACCTGTGGCCATGACTGCCACATCTCCTGTAATTAACTCTGGTTGTATTTCTGGAATAGGATTAGCCATAGCAAATACTATAGGGTCTTTAGCCATAGAACGGACCATTTCTGGGGTAACAACCCCTGGAGCACTGACACCTAAAAATACATCAGCGTCTACCAAAGCATCTGCTAGAGTACCTGAAGATTCAACAGCAAATTCTTGTTTTTCTGGGTTTAAACCTGTACGACCTTTTGATACTATACCTTTAGAGTCACATAAATAAATTTTATTGGCCCCTGCTTTGCGTAACAAACGAGCGATCGCTATTCCTGCAGCACCAGCTCCATTAATTACAATACGAATATCTTCTATAGATTTTTTGACCAACTTTAAAGCATTAATCAATGCAGCTAAACTAACTATTGCAGTACCGTGTTGGTCATCATGAAATACTGGAATGTCTAATATTTGGCGTAGTTTGGCTTCTATTTCAAAACAACGGGGGGCAGCAATATCTTCTAAGTTTACTCCTCCAAATACAGGAGCAATATTTTTAACTGTTTCGATAATAGCATCAGTGTCTTGAGTAGCGAGACAGACCGGAAAGGCATCTACTCCAGCAAATTCTTTAAATAGCATTGCCTTACCTTCCATTACTGGTAAAGCTCCTCCTGGGCCTAAATTACCTAATCCTAAAACTGCACTACCATCTGTAACAATGGCAACTGTATTTTGTTTAATGGTAAGTTGATAGATTTGTTCGGGGTCTTCTGCAATTGCTTTAGATATTCTGCCTACTCCTGGGGTATAGGCCATTGATAGGTCAGATTGAGACTTTAGTGGTATTTTACCTTGGACTGTTATTTTACCACCACGATGTAAATTGAAGGTGCGGTCGTAGACATCAACTACTTTTATTTCTGTTAATGCTTTAACCGCTTGGACGATTTTCTCCGAATGTTCGGTACTATAGGCATCGACTGTAATTTCTCTAAGTGTAATTCGGCGACTTTGCTCTAGTAAGTTAATGTGGCCTATATTGCCTCCTTCTGATGCGATAGCTTGGGTAACGCTGGCCAACATTCCGGTGCGGTTAGGAGTTTCGAGGCGAATTGTTAGACTAAATGAAGGATTAGGTGTTAGTTCTACCATGTTAGGTTTGTTCTAGGTTTTGAGTTCTAGATTTTAGTGTCATCGTAGTTAATATTAAGTTGCGATTTAGCATTTCTTCGGTTTAGTCAGGATTTTCTTCATTTCTTCATTTCTGGTTTTTTCTATTAATATCATGTCCGGTTGAACAGTGATAAATAAATAACGATGGAGGAGTCAGGAGTCAGGAGTCAGGAGTCAGGAGGGAAGAAAGAAGAAGAACTGGAGTTGAAGGAGAAAGTTTTTATCACTAATTATCCAGACATGATATAACCACAAAAAAATCGTCTAACAAAGTTGACTAAAATATAGTTATTCTCCAAGAGTAGGGAACAGGGAACAGGGAAGAAGAAAAAAACGAATATAGAAGATTTTTTCTATTAGTTATGAATATAAATTCATCTGATCGCCTGGGAGTCAGATTAATATTTCCTGACTGATATATTCTACTAAGTCACACTTAAAAAAATCACTAAATTCTCTAGAGTTGGAAGCTGAATATTAGTAAGCATTTCCTGCGGAATGCTGCGCAAACAGCTATTAGCAGTCAGCTATCAGCTTTTATTTGAATCAAGCAAAGACTAAGGTTAGCTGACATAAATATTTCATTTCCTGCGGAATGCTGCGCAAACATATTTCAGTCCTTGACTACTAATTCCTTCTTCCAAGATAATGAGTTAATAACTCATAGCTGATAGCTGATAGCTGATGGCTAAATGCA
>NZ_JAAHGK010000467.1:0-5236 GCF_010672505.1 Okeania sp. SIO2B9
TAATAACCGTTGGGAAAAATCAGTAAAAGATATAAATGTTGAATTGTTAATCATTAGTCAATTTACTCTTTATGGAGACTGTCGCAAAGGTCGTCGTCCATCTTTTGATAATGCAGCATCTCCTGAAGTTGCTAAACAACTTTACCAGCTATTTGTAGATCGATTAAAATTGAGTTGCTTAAAGGTAGAAACTGGTATATTTGGAGCAATGATGGAAGTTGAAATTGATAATGATGGTCCGGTAACTCTATTGTTAGAAAGAGAAGCTACTTCAATAATTAATAATTAATTAGGGTTTGCTGATTAAATCTAAAAGTATTTACAGATAAAGGTAAGTGCCTTTTTAGAACGAAAAAAAGTGCAACTTTTTAAGCTTGAGCGACCAAAAAGTTAGGATAAAAGGTAGAATAATTGCAGAAAAATCAAGGGATAAAATATCCGACTAACTCCTCTAAATTTCCCATTCCTCCTGACTTCCCCTCCTGGGATGGTCTGGGGGTGGGTTGACTCCTACTTCATACCAAAAAACTTCCATAAGCAAACCCTAATTATCACAATATTTAATAAAACATCTATGAATTAAGCTATTTTTTCCACCACAAAAAATATCTTTATACCTAATTCTCTGTTGCCTATTTACTTTTTCTCAAAAGGATTTTGACAACTTAAATGTAAACTCTATATAAATGCGATAAATAAAATTTCGGGTTGACGAACCAAGATAGGGGTATTTCCACACCATTTTTTTTCAATGGTCGAGACAAAATTAATGTTATAGTAGTATAAGTAATGGATTTACCTAACAAACAGGTGTCATGTTAATATCACAATTGTTAAATTAGGGTAGTTCTAAACTTAAAAATTTAGTTAATATAATTTCAGATTTTAAATAAGGAAAGTTATGGGATTTTTTGATTCAGAAGTAGTTCAACAGGAAGCTAAACAATTATTTGAGGATTATCAATCCTTAATTAAAGTAGGAAGTGATTATGGTAAATTTGATCGAGAAGGTAAAAAAATTTATATTGAAAAGATGGAATCTATTATGGAGCGCTACCGCATTTTTATGAAGCGTTTTGAATTATCAGAAGATTTCATGGCTCAAATGACTATGGAACAACTTAAAACTCAGTTAAATCAATTTGGCATTAGTCCTCAACAAATGTTCGATCAAATGCACACAACTTTAGAAAGAATGAAGTCTGAATTAGAAAAACAGTCCTAATTGAATCAAGATAAATAACGATTTAATATATTAACCACATTATTTCAAACAGTTTTTTGGGAAATTTTTTGAAGTTATAGAAATTATAGAAATAAACAGTTTTTTTTGCTTTTCCAAATGACGGTATGATTTGAACCCATCATTAACTCACTTTCAATCTATAATTATACTTACCAATCTTACCCATTAACAAAGTTATTTTCTTTAACCCAAACTGTTGATTCTAGAAATTAATAAAAACAATTATCTTGCATTTTGTTATTTTTAGCTATTTATGTAGATACATTTTTTTCAAATTATCAAAAATATCAAAACAACTGGAGAGTACAAAGTTATGCAAAAAAACGATTTACTTTCCAGACTGAAAGTATTACTGGGAAAGGCTTACAGTACCTACAACTCTGAATAAATAGTTTTTAACCTTTAGGCCACTGAAAGCCTTAGCTAGTAATAGTTATTCCAAGAACTTCGCACTATACTAGAAAACAAGAATAATTTAGAATTTATTGTTGTACTACTTGGTTTTTAATTTCTTTTTATTTATAGCATTCTCCATTACTGTATTTTACATATCAAAAGCTTAAAATTCAAAGAACGCAAGATTTTTCTTTCTTGCTTCTTCCTTCTGCTATAGCAACAAAAAAAATGCTATTTAAGCCTTGACTCAAATCAGGAAAATTCAAAATAGAACCTATCTTAGAGATACAAACTTATAGTGTTCTTTTGTTTATTTATCTCAACGTTACTTGAAAATCTGCGTTATTCCGAAGGGGAGCGGAGGGATGGAAAAACCAATCAATATTGAGGTTTTCAAAGATTGTGTGCTATGATAGTTAAGTTAAGCCTTCTGGGCTATTAGTGTCTAGGGAAGCCGTCGGGTTGGCGACCTACTGTGGAACTACCTTAAGACCAAAAAGAAGATCGACCTCGGAGGCAGGTGCTATGTTAGCGCAGCTCCTCCGGAGGAGGCAAGAGGAAACAGAAACCCCTAATCAGTGATGGTTAGGAATCATACATTGTCGCCCAAGGGCAACGTCGGGAGGATGTCAATTGATGAATCCCCATAAACAATAAATGGCGTTGCTGATTCTGGGTATGATTTGATAATTTTGTATTTGGGATTTTTTATTTTGGATGGTTTGAACTACTTGTTAATATTAACTTTTCCCAGATCCGGTGTTCCCTATTCCCTATAAACCTACTTTCATACCTTAATTCAGCAATGCCCAATAAATCAATTTAAGGGGTTTCCAACTTTCAAATTCGCTCTTCCTTCTTAATTTTATTAGACACTAATTTATGGCCTCTCAAATTTATATGCTGGTGGAAAATATTCGCGACGCTGGCCTCTCAAGGCTTGGTTCATAAAATTACGCCAGATCGGTGCAACAGTAGTACCACCAGTAGCACCATAATTTAGAGGCCGATAATCATCATTGCCCACCCAAACAGCCGTTGCCAACTGAGGTGTATAACCTACAAACCAAACATCTCGTTCAGAAGAAGTCGTACCAGTTTTTCCAGCGGCCTGACGGCCAATCTTAGCTCTAGTAGCAGTACCTCGTTCAATTACTCCCACCAATACACTATTAAGTGACGCTACAGCCCACTGATTTAAAACCAACTTAGGTTTAGGAGTATTATCCAACAAGACATTCCCACTGGTATCTGTTACCTGTACAATAAAAGTAGTGTCAGAATGCCAACCATTATTGGCAAAAGTCGCATAAGCACCCGCCATTTCCAGAGGTGTCAAATCAACCGAACCAAGTGGTAAAGAAATAACAGGTTCCATCGGACTCTTAATCCCTAAAATGCGACAAACCTCAATTACCTTATTAAGTCCAACATATTGACCAATTTTCACCGCTGGTATATTCAAAGAAGACTCCAAAGCCTTACGAATACTAACAGACCCAGAATATCCACCGCCATAATTTCTAGGAGTGTAATAACCATTACCATCTGGATAACTAACTCGAGTATCAGACACAACCGAATATGGGGAATATCTACCCGAAGCAAAAGCAGTGTAATAAACAAAAGGCTTAAAAGCAGAACCCGGTTGCCTGCGAGCTTGAACAGCACGATTATATTGACTACTCTTAAAATCTGCCCCACCAACCATTGCTCGCACAAAGTGGGTGCGTGGATCAACTGCCACTAATGCCATTTGACCTTTGTCCCAACTCCGATAAACCCGACGGTAATATAAGATTTCATGCCATTCAGTCACAGTTCTTTCAGCCATCCGTTGGAAATTCATATCAATGGTCGTTTGTATCCGCATTCCTCCCTTAAGAACAGCATCTTTACCAAACCTCTCAGTTAACTCCTGAACAACTGCATTAGTAATATAAGGAAGTTCACTCTGACGAAAAGAGGTAACTTTACCCACTAATAATGGCTGCTTGAGAGCCTCAGCTTCCTCTTCAGCAGTAATCCAATTCAGTTCACGCAGTCTTGCTAAAACAGTGGCCTGGCGTTGCTTAGACTTTTGGTAATTGATAAATGGACTATACTCTTCTGGGGCAGGAATCATACCTGCCATCAAGGCAGCTTCAGCCAAAGTTAAATCCTTGGAGGATTTATTAAAATAGCTTTTTGCTGCAGTCTCGACTCCATAGAGATTATGACCCCAGTAAATTTGATTGAGGTATAATTCTAAAATTTCGTTTTTATCAAGAATTTGTTCCATCCTAATTGCCAAAACTGCTTCAGCCACTTTCCTACTTAGTTTGGCTGTCGGGGAGAGAAACAAATTTTTCACTAACTGCATAGTAACAGTAGAACCACCTTCAACAGTTCTACCCCGTTCTAAGTTGGCGACAAAAGCACGCATAATTCCGATAGGATAGATTCCGTAGTGATTATAGAAGTTACTATCCTCGATCGCTAGAACTGCTCGTTTTAAGTCTGGAGAAATTTGGTTTAGGGGTATGACTTCTCGGTTGGCCTCATCGTGGAGACTGGCCAATGGTCTACCTTTAACATCATATATGTGAGTTGTTTCTGAAGGTGTGTAATTTTTTAGTACCCGAACGTCTGGAAGATTACGAAAGCTGATTGCTAAACCTACCAGTCCACCAGCTACTAATGAGCTAGTCAGCATGGTAATGCCTAGTACAGTACCTGCTGTTACCTTACTGACAGATTGAACAAATCCAAAGACTGGTGAAATTTCAGACCGAGATTTTGTAGTTTGCTTATGTGGGAGGGCATTGGTGGACACTTTGATTTAACTTCCTTGACGAAATTTCAAATTTTACAGCTAGTAATTGTTTAGGTGTTAGATATATTTTGAGAGATTAACTGATTATATTAGGAAATTTTGCTGTTCGGTGTTGTACCAAATCCACTTTAGTAAAGGATGTTCCAAAAAATTGAACTCTTTGCTATACATTAGGATTTGAGCATAAGACAAGCACCTTTTCATAACCGTATTTAGTATTAGATAATATATTTTGAGAGATTAACCGATTATATTAAGGGATTTTACTGTTAATAGCTGGTAACCTCTCGACGGAATTATTTGCTTAGTTAGCAGTGAGAGACGGTCGTCTCTTATATTTATTCAGCTTACAAAACTAAATTTCAATTTTTAGAGCAGAGCTAAGTAGAGCAAACTAGAAAAAAGACGTTGCATTTTTCAATCAAAAAACCCCTAAAAGCAATGAATATAAACTTTTGAGCTAATTTACAATTTGATAGATACATAGCGCCCAAAATTTACCATGTTCTACTTAGAAATTGTTTAGGTGTTTAGATATATTTTGAGAGGTTAATTGATTTATATTCTGCAATTCTACTGCTCATAGCTGATAATCTCTTAAGTGAATTACTTGGTCAGCTAGCAGCGATAGTCGAGGGTTTCTTAATTTATTCAGCTTACAAAGTATATTAAATATTTGAAGAAGGAACAAGTAAGGACTGAAGGACTGGAAAATTGGTTGGTTCGTAGGTGCAGAGTGACAACTTTTCAGTATCCCATCCATTTTTCCAGTCCTTCAG
>NZ_JAAHGK010000468.1:0-5228 GCF_010672505.1 Okeania sp. SIO2B9
TATCAATTTAATATGCAACACTGATTATTTTTCTTGATTTATAGCGCTCTTATTTGAGTTGTGAGATATTCTAGATTTTTAGAGAATGGGAAATACCGAAGCCATAAAATTATCACATCTGATTCTTGATTGCTATATGTCTTTTTTCTGTCTATAGCAGTCGAAGGAAAGGTTAATACATATCCACAGCTTAAAACTCAGATAACGTAAGATTTTTCCAACTTCAGTCTTTCCTTATTCCTTCTTCCTTCTGCTATACTTCTTGCTTGAAAATTATTTAATTATCGTTAGTAAAAAAACTTAGATAAATCTAAGATCGATTACCAATTGTCTTTTGGAAAGCAGGTCTTTCAGATATACGTTTAATATAAGTCAAAACATGAGGATAAGAACTTAAATTCAACTTTAGCATCATGGGAATATAAGCTAAATCGGTGTTGCATTGTAGGAGGATAAAACGACTTTTAGGGAATAATTAATTGCTTCTTGAAAATTAGCTATTACTAATTATCAATTTAATATGCAACACTGATTATTTTTCTTGATTTATAGCGCTCTTATTTGAGTTGTGAGATTATTGTAGATTTTTAGGGAATAGGGAACAGGGAACAGGGAATGGGAAATACCAAAGCAATAAAATTATCACATCTGATTCCTAATTGTTATATGTCTTTATTTCTACTTATAGCAGTCAAAGGAAAGGTTAGGACATATTGATAGCTATAAACTCAGACAACTTCAAGAATTGAGAATTAAGAATTGAGAATTAAGAATTACCTGTTATTATAAATAAGAGGATTGGTCAAAAGGATTTTTTTTCTTTTTATACCCTTAAAATGGGAGGCTTTAAACCACAATTTTTCGGTAATATTTTCCAACTTCGGTTCCTTCTTCTTCCTTATTCCTTCTTCCTTTTGCTATACTTCTTACTTGAAAATTATTTGATTATCGTGGGTAAAAAAAACTTAGATAAATCTAAGATCGATTACCAATTGTCTTTTGGAAAGCAGGTCTTTCAGATATACGTTTAATATAAGTCAAAACATTAGGATAAGAACTTAAATCCAACTTTAACATCATGGGACATATAGGCTAAAATTGAACCGACTGCTACATCTGCCACATTGAATTCTTCACCCATTAAATAAGGTTGAATCTCAAAAATTTTATTCAATGGAGTTAATAAACGAGGAGTTTCCTTTTCACGACTTGCCTCTACAAAAATTCCCGTTCCGAGAGTAGAATTAGCAAACAATACCCACTGAAAAATTTCAGCTTTCTGTTCTAAAGAATCAGGCATTTTGCCATATTTTTCTGCAATATATAACAGAATAGCTCCTGACTCCCAAAGTTTAAATTCTCTATCAACAATAGCAGGAACTTTTCCCATCGGATTAATCTCTAAAAAATCTGATTTGAGATGCTCTTCTGACTGCATATCGAGATTAATAAATTCATAATCAGCCTCTATTTCTTCAAGATACCAGAGAACAATTGATGCTCGACTACGAGCGCTACCATAAAGTTTTAGCACGGCTATATACCTAATTTTTCAGAACTGTAACTTCTACAATTTTCCCTAAGTAAATCAACAGAAATATTAAAGAACTTTGTGAGTATATTCATGTTGCTTCACATTGTCTTCTGAACTAACAATATTTTCAGCATTTAGTATCCGTTTACGCTCCAAAGAATAATTCAAATCATCACGACGAGTGCCCAGAGGAACTAAAGATTTAACTTCTGGGTGAATTTTATATGTACGAGTAGTAGCGATCGCTCTTGAGGCAAAATTATCAGAGAATTGAGCTTCCGGAGGAAAATCTTGAGGTAGTAGAGGTGTGTCCCCAGATAAAACTGCACCCAAAGTTGTCCCACAAGCCATTTGATATGAAGTAGGAATTCCTTTAACAATAGCTTCGAGAGCTGCTGAGGGTATTGGTTCAACAACTTTTACTTGAGAAATTTCACCATCTTCCTTGATAAAGCAGGTTGCCAAGCCAATAACCAAATAGTCATCAGTAGATAAATCTGGGGCATTAGGATAAGCAGAAACAGTTGCCATAAGCTATTCTAATTTTTAATTCTTTAGATACATAAGTCTTAATTTTACCAACTCAGGTAACTAACTCCTCAAAAAAATCTGATACTAAAATTGAGCAAACCAAAATTTTGTGTAAAAATAAGCTTATGTAAGTTATTATGGGCTATTTTACTACTAAAAATATATTTAGATACTACAGGGAGACAAATTGGTATAGCTATACACAAATACCCTCTTGACATTCCTCCGTTCCCTGTTCCCTGTTCCCTTAAAACCCAAATTTACTTTCCTAATCAAAAGACGTAGTGCTATATATTTACAAATTTTTGGAATTGCTAATTGCTAAAAGGTTGCTAGATCAAGCTTTTTTCCTACCTAATGACGAGCAACTGTTAAACAATTAATAATTAACAATTACCTCTCCTTGAAAAGAAGAAGATTGACGCGGAGCGTGAAAATTTTTTCTTCTCTTGGTCGATTGGATATGTCGAGGAGACCTAGCCATCCCACCCTGCGGGAAGCTACGCTAACGACGGCTTTTTTCCCCTTTAACTAGCTATCAGCTTTTCCTTACGGAATGCTCCGCAAATAGCATTTAGCTGGAGCGCTAAAAATTCGAGGGTTTAAGTCCCCCACGCTTATTTGAAAAAATTAGTGGTGCACCTTTTATGGGGGTTTGAATCCCCCATTATACACCTTGAAAAGCTGACTGCTGATAGCTGAGTGCTGACTGCTACTTTAAAGGAGAAGCTTTAAACCTTAATTATTCGGTAATAGAACAGATCCGAGCAACCGATTAAAAGTTATGGTTTAACCTCAGAAAAAACTTCTAAATCCAAAGATGTCAACTTATCATAAGCTGACTCAATTACTCGCTTACCCCTCAAAGCACCAGTATTAGCACCAGGACAAATGTACTGTAGAGTCTGTTGTGAAAATCTGTCAATCAAAAATTTAACACTCTGAAGTTGTCTAGGCCAATGAAAAGTCTTAGCAATATGCAATGGCACAGGTTGCCCTTGACTATTAGGCAATAAATGACGGCCTGTAAATAAGACCCCACCATTTTCCGAGTAGTATAAACAAGACGAACCAGGAGAATGACCAGGCGTCCAGAAAACAGTAATATTCTGACTTAAACTAAATTCTTGCTCAAAGGTTGTTACCTTAAGGTTGGGCAATAAATACGCTTCCTGTTCTTGAATCAGAACCTCACAGTTAAAAGCTTTTTGAATCTCTTGTGCCTTGCCAATAGCACTACGATGAGTAATATACAACCACTTTACTCCTCCATGTTGAGAGAGAAACTTTTGATTATTTTCAATATTGGCAGGACAATCAATGAGAATGTTGGTCTGATTATCTACAATAAAATAAGATGTTCCTCCTAAAGTATCCCGATTTGGCGAAAAAGCAAAAATATTTTCTAGGACAAACTGGGGAGATTTAGAGACAAAAGGCTGTTGTGTCAAAGCAGTATTCTTAGATTAAAAATAAACTGAACTCAAACTATTATGCTCTTTTTATTGATTTTATTAGGGTTGATGACATACTTCATGTTACAACGCAGCGTAAGTAAAATTACCCGCACTCCAATCTGGATATTATGGCTAGTAATGATGACACCAGCTTTAATATGGACAACTTGGATGTTAATTTATGGTGAAAAGCAACTACCACCAGGATTAATTATCATTCCCTTTATCTTCTGTCCTTACTTATACTGGTTATTAGTGCAATGGGGACAACAGCAACCCAATCAATCAGAATCAGATCGATCAACAAAAGATAATAGTAATTCCCAGACTAAACCAAAAATAGTTCCTACTCAAACTCTCAATCAAACTCCACCCAAACTAACAATAGATAAAACAGAAGAAGCTAGTCTGAGAAATTGTTTTCCTTGGACAGTTTACTATCTCAGGAATCTTGAATTTAGACCTCAAGCAGTTATTTGTCGAGGTCAGTTACGCTCAAACCCTGAAAAAGCGTATCAAACAGTAACAGAAAATATAGAAGGAAAATTTGGCGATCGCTTCCTAGTAGTATTTCAAAATAGCTTTCAAGGTAAACCTTTTTTTGCTCTAGTTCCTAACCCCCGTGGCAAAAATGACGAAACTCAGATTCCTCAGGAGTCTCAAAAACCTGTACTCTTGGCTTTAGGATTATTGCTCATAACTTTATTCACCACTACTTTAGTAGGAGCTAGAGAAATAGTTGGTATTTCTGAAGATGCCATACAATCTAACCCTAATTTATTAATCCAGGGTTTACCTTATGGAGTTGCTCTAATCCTGATTCTAGGATTACATGAGTTTGGCCACTACATAACAGCTCATTTATACAAAATTCGTACTACTCTACCATATTTCATTCCAGTACCGTTTTTCTTAGGGACTTTTGGAGCATTTATTCGGATGCAGAGTCCTGTACCTAATCGTAAATCTTTATTTGACGTTAGTATAGCAGGTCCAATTGCCGGGTTAGTAGTTACAATCCCACTATTAATTTGGGGTTTGTCCCACTCTAATATAGTTCCTTTATCTGAGGAATCAGGAATATTATCGATAGACTCTTTAAATCCCACTTTTTCTTTTTTATTAGCTGTATTAAGTAAATTAGCATTAGGTACAGAATTAACTTATAACAAAGGCATAGATTTACATCCTATAGCAGTAGCAGGTTATGTAGGTTTAGTAGTAACTGCATATAATTTAATGCCTATTGGACAACTTGATGGCGGTCATATAGTACACGCAATGTTTGGGCAACGAACTGGTATGGTTATTGGTCAAATTTCTCGGTTTTTGTTATTACTATTAGCTTTTATAAATCAGGAATTTTTATTTCTAGCAATCTTTTTATTTTTAATGCCTCTTGCTGATGAACCTGCTTTGAATGATGTTAGTGAATTAGATGACAAACGCGACTTTTTAGGATTATTAATGCTAGGTTTATTGGTAATGATTTTATTGCCTGCACCAAAAATGGTAATACAGTGGTTAAATTTTTAAGAAGAAGTAAGAAGGAAGAAGGAAGAAGGAAAAAATAATTGTGTGCCACCTAAAATAAAATTGGTATAACACCTAAGACCTAACACCTACTCTCACATAAAATTGGTATAAGAGTTAAATGATTGATTTAGAGAACTAATTCCACTTAATCTGGAAGATAATGTATTTAA
>NZ_JAAHGK010000469.1:0-5223 GCF_010672505.1 Okeania sp. SIO2B9
AGAAGATGAACTTATTGTCGCAGAAAATATTACTAGAAATCTTAATAAATTAGGATATGAAGTACTTGGAATTGTAGACTCTGGCGAAGAAGCTATTCAAACTGCAAGAAAAAAACATCCTAATTTATTAAGATTTCTAGTAATATTTTCTGCGACAATAAGTTCATCTTCTATAATTAAAATTTTTGTAGGATATGTGGGAGTTTTAACAGAATATTCAGTGATATCCATCGAATTTTACCTGCATAAGTTGGATAATTTGATTGTATATACAATTATAATAATTCTCAAACTTTATGTGACAAAAATGACATTTAAAAATTATCCTTAATAGCAGATAATTAGATCCTAAACACTATCTATATATATCATTTTTTTTCTTGATTTACTCTTGACTTTTGCTTCTTTTTTATCTTTAAATATGGCATTATTTTATATAATTGATATTATAGTACTAATCTAATAGTAATTTTATCAGAAAAAGTCAAGTTATATGATGTCCGTTTAAGAGTGGCCTGAAAAAAACCATCCTCTACCTTCAACAACAAATCTTTCTATTCTCCCTGCTCACTTATTTATAAGTATTCAACCGAAAATGATACAATTCGTAAATACTATTTCTTTGAAACTTAGAATTTGAGAGGTTTTCTGTTCCCTACCTCCACCATAAATTATTATATATAATACCAATTCCCAAAAACAAAAATAATAGTATACTTCCTCAAGACTTTAGTTATTAAGCAATAAGTAAAGTTCAGCAATGTTTTTAACGATTCTAGTAGACAACCAACTTAGTTTTGACAAGCTGTGTAAATTTTGATAGAATAACATAATACCTAGTATTTTCTCTTTTGGTATAAGACTAGTAGATATTGAAGTGAATAAAGCTTAGGCTTGTCACTATTCATCATTTTTTTTACTTTCTTCAAAAGTTATTAATTACTTCCATTAATTCTTGCGGTCGATCAACTAAAGCATCTGGCTGATAATCGGATAATACTTCTCTAGAATTAAATCCCCAAGTCACCGCTATTACTTTAACCTTAGCTTTTTTGGAAGCACTAATATCTCTAACCTCATCTCCGATATAAACGATCTCTTCTGGTTGAATATTCTCCACTTTTAGATATTTTTTAATCACCTTATCTTTGCCAAAAAGTGTTGAGGCTGAAATTATAAAATCAAAGATTAATAAATCATATTTTTGCAAGACAAACTCTACATTTTTCTGACTATTAGAAGTAATTATTCCCAGTTGATAACCCTGCTGTTTCAGTTCTAATAAAATTTCTTGAATACCAGAAAACAAGCTGACATTCTTAATTTCTTTTTGAAATTCTGCTCTAATTCTTCTCAATAAAAAAGGAACTTTAAAAATAGATATTCCTGACTGATTAATCACTTGTAGAGGGCTTAATTTTTCTATTTCTGGAATTTCTTCCTTCTTAGCTTGTTTATATCCAAATTCAACTGATAAATGATTTGTAATTGCAAAAATCAGATCAAAAGTATCTGCTAATGTACCATCAAAATCAAAAATAACTATTTTTATCATTATTATATAACAATTGCTAATTGCTTTCTGATTCTATCATTAACTATTACTCGAAAATGTCAATCAATCAACCTAATCTATGGCAGTGGATAACTTTGACTTTGACTTCATTAAAGATTAGCACAAGCATTTCGTCGTAGCATTTCTGGCTTAATACGTCGTAGTGCGGAAGCTGGAAACTGCTTATCCCAATCTTGTTGAGATATCTCTGCTAGTTCTGTTAACTTAGGAGTTACATTACCAGGATAAGGTTGAAAATCATCAATATTTGTCTTTTGAGCAAATCGTTCATTCCAAGGACAAACATCCTGACAAATATCACAACCCGCGACCCACCCTTTTAAATTTGATTTAATATATTCAGGTAGTTCAGGATTTCTATTTTCTATTGTGTGATAAGCAATACAAAAATTTGCATCAACAACAAAAGGTTCTACGATCGCATTAGTCGGACAAGCTTCCAGACAACGAGTGCAACTACCACAATGTTGAGCATGAGGGCGATCGCTTGTCAACTCTAGGTTAGTTAACACTTCCCCCAAAAATACCCATGAACCGTATTCTCTAGTAATTAGATTACCATTTTTTGCTATCC
This sequence comes from Okeania sp. SIO2B9, assembly GCF_010672505.1. NCBI lineage: Bacteria > Bacillati > Cyanobacteriota > Cyanophyceae > Oscillatoriales > Microcoleaceae > Okeania > Okeania sp. SIO2B9. Next base: position 2,151 of record NZ_JAAHGK010000469.1, read on the forward strand.
AACCCAAACCTGCTTGTTGTGCCAATGGCTTTTCTGGCACTGGACCTGTATCTGCATAATACCTGGTTAAAATTTCCTTTTCTTGCTCCTGCAACCAGTTACTCAGAGCTTTTAACTTTTGGTGCATGACTTTATGATAATCCCTACCCCACCCATAACGAGAAATTTTACCTATTTCAGAATTTTCAGAATGTTGATGTAGCGTGTAATAGTTGAGCGCAACACAAATAATAGATTCAACCTCTGGCATCACTAGCTTCAAATTTTGACGTTTGGGGTTAGCCATCCATCTTAAGTCTGCTTGATAACCTTTGTTCAACCATGCCTGCAATCTTTCTGTGTCTGAACCTAACTCATTTACTGAAGCTATACCAACCTTGTGAAATCCTACTTCTAAGGCTTTCTGTTTGATTTGACTAATGCTAAGTGCAGATTTCATCGATACTAGCTAGATTTGTAAAATTTGTATTAATTTATAATATTTTAAATACCTTACATCATGTCCATTTAATTAGTTATAATAAAGTTCTTAGGTGGTAGGTGTAAATTCAAGTGAGAACACTGGAAACGGAGCATAAATTTGGGATATTCCTTCCAGAGCGCTTCAATAGAACATTTTTATGATACTTAATCATCCGAACATGGTATTAATTGGTAACACAGATTGGCAAAACTGTATAATAATTTACGATACAACCACCATTAATTTTGAATTATACTTTGTTTTGAAACTTTTCAACCTGTCAATTTTATTTGCACCTATTAACAAAAAGTTACATAATGCCAAGCAAGGAGGCAGAGATTTGCAAGGCCATTTGATTTGAGATTAGCTAACATAAATATAAATCTCTAAGTTGCAGACATGACATATACTGCTGAATCTACAATGAAAATTTTTATCTGTAGTAACCCTAAAACTGTTGTTGAAACTACAGCTCAGTTCAATACTCTTAGTATTGATGAGCAACTGGCATTACTATGGTACATCTACACCAAAATTAGAATTAGACGCTCTGTTACACCTACAACCCCCGGTGCAGCACGCCTACAGTTGGCTGAAGGTTTGCTAAATGAGATTAAATATATGTTTCACGAAGAACAATTAGGAGTCATCCGTGACTTAGCTGCTAGCAAAAATAACCCTATTTCTCGTGCTTATGGTATACTAACCCCTAATACTAAGCTAGCTTTCTGGTATCAACTAACAGAGTCCATTGAAGAAGGCGATATAGTTCCAATGCCTACTTTTCATCAGCTCTCGGTTTCTGGATCTCAAGTATTGACCTCTATAGAAGTATTAGATTTTGGTCAACAAATTACTGTATTACGCAACGTTGTAGCGAATATGGGTGTCGATCCTTTAGCTTAATTTTTGAGTAACATTCCCGAAACCTAATCTAATACCATATCTCAAAAAGTTTGCTATATATATTTGTAATGGGGAAATAGGGAGATAGAGAGATAGGGAGATGGTAATTAAATATAGCACTACTATTCAGAAAAGGTATAATATCATGTCTCTTTAAATACCCACAAATAACATTGATTAGGGGGCACCGGAGCAGTAGGGGGCAATTTGATAGATTCTCAAGATAATTTGAGAAGATCATTTTTACCCTTGTTTAATTAATGACACTTAATATAACGAAATACTTGCCGTAAAACTCTCTGATATTGGACAGTACAGAGCTAAACAATTACTGGTATTGAACAGCAAGTAGTTGCTCGCTACTTTTAAACTTTTAATAACGATAATTTTGAAAGTACAGCAGTCGCCATTACTGTATTTGACTTATGAAATAGCTGCAAACTTGGGAATATAAATAATCAAACTTTTTCCTTCTTCCTTCTGCGTTTGCAGCAAGTCTATTTACTGCTAATATCATGTTCCCCCTCCGGGGGAGCTACGCTAACGGATAATCAGTTATAAAAAAACTTCTGGCCTTGAAGCTTTCTTTCCCTACTGCCTTCCTTCCTCCAAAGTGTAAGTATTCAACCGAACATGATATAATGGCTCACTGAATGATCTTCAAGATCCTATTATTAGTAGGAATGCGATCGCTTCCTATCTTCAGGAAGAAGATTAAAGTTATAGCAGTCGGAGTAAAGTTTAGGAGATATCAAAAGCTTAAAACCCAGACAACACAAGGTTTTTCCTTCTTCCTTCTTCCTTCTTTCTTCTGCTATATACAAACTTATCCTTAAGCAGGAGTGAGCTAAGAGCTTGATGAAAGCGACGTAGAAGTTTAAGTCAGGGAAACAAAACTTCTTGATTTTAGGTAAATGTAGCTGGGAAATTTATTTTTAACCGTCAGTAGGAGCGAATAATTGCTCTTAGTTTAAAGCTGTTAGCTTATCCACAAAAGTTGTTAAAAAGCATTCAGCTTAAATTTATGCTGAAACCGAGGGAAATGCAATTTAAGAGGGGTTGAAATCCCTTTTAAATTATCCAGCATCTAACCTATAAGTCAGGGATTTTAACCCAAGCTGATAGCTGAAAGCTATTAGTCCAGAGCTAGTTAAATTTGTGTCCTCACACTAGATTTCATGTTAGATGATTAATTTCAAGCTGTAGTGGATACTTGCAATGAACGAGCTAACATTTGTTGTCCTAGTTCTATATGACTAGAAGCACACTTCCAGTCTGGATGACTTGTCATTAATAAACTTTCTAAAGTTTCTTTGTCAAATAGATGCCATACTAGCGATTTATTAAAATAGCATTCGACTGCATAGCAGTTTTGACTAATACAGTAAATATAACAAGTTTCGGAAGCTCTCTCAATTTTTATATGTGCCCCTGGTTCTAGGTCGCGAAATTGAAATATATTTTGTTTAAATTCATCTGTAGAAGACACTGTAAAACCGGGAATTACAGCCGTTAGTGCTTTTTCTCCATTGATATGAATCCAATAATTACGAGTAGGATCGATTCTTTCTAGCCAATGAGATTCGTCATCTAGGCGATAACGAGGGGCTAAAGGAAAAAACATATTCATATAACAAACCTAATATATATATTTTAATGGTATCTAAATAAACCTTATTTTTATCTTGCGGTAGAGTATAGTTA
>NZ_JAAHGK010000047.1:0-13315 GCF_010672505.1 Okeania sp. SIO2B9
ATGAAATCCGAAAGTAGATATTTTTGGATTATTCTTTCCTAAATATATGTACAGTTTAAAATCTATTATCATTCTTTAATGTGCAACCCCTAAACTTTAATTTTCCAAGTTTTGGGTTTTACCTATAGCAAAACCAAAATTGAAAGTACTATTTATAGTTATTAGTAAACATATTTCTCTACAAAAGTTTGTAAACCTGCGTTATATCCTGTTCCCACAGCTTGAAATCTCCATTCATCATTTTTTTTATAGAGACGACCAAATTCTATTGCAGTTTCTCTCGAAAAGTCTTCTTCTAATTCATACTTAGTTATTTCTTCTTGAGTCTCCAAATTGTAAACTCTAATAAACGAATTTTTAACTTGCCCAAAGTTTTGTCTTCTTTTTTCTGCATCATGGATAGTCACAACAAAAAGTAGTTCTTGAATACTAAAATTAACATTAGTTAAATCTACTTCTATTGTTTCATCATCTCCTTCTCCTTCGCCAGTTCTATTATCTCCCCAATGCTTTACTGCACTATCTGGTGATTTTAAATTATTGTAGAAAATAAAGTATTCATCTTCAGGGATTTTACCATTATCTCCTAACATAAATACAGAAGCATCTAAGTCAAATTCTACACCTGTATCAGTAGGATTAACATCCCAACCTAAACCAATACCTACTTTTGCTAGACCTGGTGCATCTTTAGAAAGATTAATTCTGTGACCTTTGCTAAGTTTAACAGACATTTATTGCCCTCTTTTATGACTAAACAGTTTCAAAAATTTTTTAAGGTGATAATTGATATTTTTCAGTATCGGAATAATTTATGGATGTACAGTTGAGAAAATAACATGAAAATTAGGAAGGCAAAATAAATCAATTTAAATCCTTGAGCAAGACACCTTTTTTATGTTAGTTTGTGTCTTATAGCCGTTAGGATTATCAAATAGTAAAATAGTAAAAAGATATTCTGACCTTGATTCATAAATTAATTTAGTTGCTCTAAACTCTGTGACAGAAGCTTAAGATATATCATTTATTTATTCTCACTGCTGACTCCTAGTATCTGTCTTTAATTTGATGATTTTTTGAGTTAACTTAGAGAAATATTTATTGATTTGCCTCTCAATTTTTTGAGCATATTTTACCGACTTCTATTGGAGCGGAATATTTTTTGACTCATTACAGATTGGATATTTGAGATTACATCAAAATTACTCTCTTATCCAAAATACTAATTCAACATTTACTGTTACTGAATAATTCAGTTTTAAAGCCTCTCCTTATCAAGGAGAAAAAAAGAAAAAATCTTTTTAATCAATCCTTTTCATTTTAAGGAAAGGAGAGGTAATTGTTAATTTTTAAACAGTTTGTTACTTAATCAATTAAGTATATTTCTGTACAAAACTTTCTAAACCAGAGTTATAACCTTCTCCCACTGCTTGAAATTTCCATTCACCATTTTTTTTATACAATTTCCCAAACTCTATAGCTGTTTCCCTAGAAAAATCTTCTTCTAGTTCATACTTAGTTATCTCTTCTTGAGTGTCCCCATCATAAATTCTGATATAAGAATTTCTTACTTGCCCGAAGTTTTGTCTTCTTTTGTCTGCTTCATATATAGTGACAACAAAAATAATTTCTTCAATTGTCGAATCAACCATTGATAAATCTACAGTTACAGTCTCATCATCTCCCTCTCCTTTTCCTGTCCGACTATCTCCCATAGACTCTACTGAACCATCAGCAGATTTAAGGTTATTATAAAAAACAAAATATTTCTCTTGAGGAATTTTGCCAGTTGCTCCTAACATAAACACAGAAACATCAAGGTCAAAATCTGAACCTGTATCTGAGACATTTACATCCCATCCTAAACCTGCAGCAGCTTTTTTCATTCCAGGTGCTTCTTTAGACAGACTAACTCTTTCACCTTTACTAAGATTAATACTCATAAATATTTCCTCGATTTATTTACTATTTTTAACTACAACTAGCACAACTATGATTACGGAAAACGATTACAACCAAATTTTAATTAAGATGTCTAATTATGACAAAAGTCTGATTCCAGCCAACTTTTACTATTTAGTAATGAGATGAAAACCTAAATAGTATCTACCAAAAAATTTCTCTGATTAGGATTGGGAACAGAGAAAAGTTTTATCGTAACCATTAAGCTATTAGCTGTCAGCTATTAGTAATAATATCCCAACCTTAAGGAGGGGGTTTAATGAATATAGACTTTAAAGCATATTTTTGTAGTTAAGATTTAATTTTGACTCAATTAATAAACCTTTTATCTAAAACTAAAGGCAATAGCTAATAGCTGACGGCTGAATGCTTAAGTTTTATCCTTAGTTTAAACCTATTACTAGACTGTTTAATCTTCAAAAATTGTATTGTTTTTGCTAGTATGAAATGCCTCAATTTTCACTTAATCATATTCTTAAGATTGATCAATCATATTGAGACTAAAATATCTCAATTTTTTGAGCAAATCCTAAATAAACTATACTATTTTCAAGAAAGATTTCTACATTAATTTTTTTATATTAAAAGCCTACTATAAGCGGAAAAATTGGTTTGACCATCAAGGAAAATTTGGATTATTTATTGAACTAATGATAATTTATTTGCAAATATAATATAGATAGCTATCTTATTTTATAGCATTTCTCAAGTTACTAAGGTACAGTTGTTTTTCTTCTTTTCTATGTAAGTATTCAGTCGTCAGCATTCAGCTATCAGCTATTGCTTCTGAGCTTTATTAAACCCTATATTAAGGGGTATTATTAAGCCAGAATACGGTGATAATTAAATCTTACAAAAGCAGGTTCCTTTGAGGTTAAAGTCTATATTTATTTAGTAAGGATTCAGGTGAGAGTTTTATTGCGCTCGAACTGACAGCTAATAGCTGTTTGCGCAGCATTCCGTAGGAAATGCTTACTTTTCTATTCCCAGCGAAACCGAATTACTAATCCCTACTCCTTAAAACAAGCTAATTTTTTATCTAATCAGTAATTGTGAGAAATTATAGATTTTTAGGGAACAGAAAACAGGAAATAGGAAAGAAAAAAAACTGTATCCGATCAAAATAAAAAGCGCTACACACTAGAATTTTAAGGAATAGTCAAATTCTCACATATGATTCCTGATTGCTATATAAATTTTGTCATTCTTGTTAGAGATTAGGTATTTACAGTGTATTCCTTCTTTTCGCTGATAAATATTTTCCTGAACACTCCGGAAATCTCCCCTTAATTCCTACCTCCTAATTCCTTGATTGAATAATTTGTTTCTGATATTCATCTTCTGTCATTAAATCTGTGGTACTTTCCACACGATCTAAAAATACTAGACCTTCTAGATGATCGTATTCATGCTGAAAAATTCTAGCAACAAAATCTGTTAATTCTTGTCTTTGAAGTTTTCCCTCTCGATTAGTATATTCTACGTTTATTACTCTATATCTTGGTACTAAACCTCTAATTCCTGGCACACTTAAACAACCTTCCCACCCCTTGACTCTATCTTCTGAATGAGATATTAATCTAGGATTAATCATAGCTGTTGGCTCCATTTTGGGTGCATTTGGATATCTGAGATTGGGTCGAGATGCAACAATGAATAAGCGATCGCTAATTGAAACTTGTGGAGCAGCAATTCCCACACCATTTGTTTCGATTACTGTGGCAATTAAATTATCAATTATTTGCTGTAAATTTTTATCCCAAATATTATTAATAGGTTGAGCTTGACATCGCAATATTTCATTGCCTAACTGAGCTACTTGTAATACTTCCATAATTTTTTCCTCTACTAATTTTCATCAAAAAAAAGGGAATAAATATTTTTTATTGATTCCTCTACTCCCTACTTTGTCACAACTTACAGATTTGTGAGTATTTCAAACTACTTATCTAAGAGGTTATAGTTTGAAAATTTATTCAAGTCTATGTTTATTATATAAGCTTCTATAGGGTTTAAATCCTAAATAAATTCAAGGGCAACTTTTTCTGTTTGAGGTAAGTATTCAGCCGTCAGGTATTAAAAAGTTGGTAATGGTGCATTGTCATGATGATCTATTGTAATTATTTTGGTCAATGGGAAGGGAAATGGAAGCATCTTGCTCCCTTGCTAGGCGTCGTTCATCCACATTTACCATTACTATGTAGGACTACCAAAAAATTATCTTTGAAGGAAGAATCAGAGTTGAAAAATTGAGCAAAAATTAAAAGTTACTTTCAAAGCAAATTAGCTAATCTTCCTTATTAATTACTTGGTGCTTTTTTACCAACCGAAAAGCTTTTTGTGTAGTATTCCGCAGGAAAAGCTGACCAGCTAATACCTGAATGATTACTGTTTGAGCAATCACTCTAATTACTTAAAAGTCTCCGAAAATAATTTCCTTCGCTTCAGAAGAAGTCTCACAATTGGCAATAGTATTACCATACTAAAAGTAAGTATCCAAAGACTTTGAGAAATTTGATTCTGAAACAGAATTCCGATTTATACCAATTTGATCAACGTTTGTTACAAATAGTAGAAGTAAGAAAGAAGGAAGAAGCAAGAATGAAGAAGAAATAAATATTGAAAAAAAAGGAAAAACGATAGATATAACCATCTAAAATGAACTGGAGAAGCTGTTTTTAAACAGATATGATCGAGATGCACTTTTTATAGCATTCTTTTTTCAAACTGGTATTAGCGACCGCTAATAGCAAGTGCCCAACGCAAATTTTATTCCATTAATTCACCTAGGACAAAACTTAAGAGAAAAGGTGTCAAAGAATATTGTAATTTGCGCAAGAAATAACCAAAGACTCCGATGGCTAACATTAACAAAATAGACAGAATACTACCGTGGATAGAGAAAACCTCAATAAATGCCATTACTCCTAGTACCTGGAATAGCAGCCAATTAGGCAAGAGCAAAATACGAGCAAACAAACCTACCAAAGAAAGATTTAGGAACAACAACATTAAGTTCCCTATATACATTGAAGCAATTAGTCCTCCAGCAATTTCCGGCTGTTGGGTAAATAACATTAGGCTGAGCTGAATACTATAGAGTAATAATGCACCCAGTAAAATAGCAGTAGTACCACTACCTGGAATTCCTAAAGTCAGTATGGGGACAAAAGCTCCCCCTGCCGCTGCATTATTAGCTGCTTCTGGGGCAGCTAAACCCCAAAAATCTCCTTTACCAAAAGTTTGTTCCTTTCATTTCACAAAAATATTTCTGGTGTCAATTTTCTTTTGGGTGAGTAAAGATTACCAAATAATTAAGTAGAGCAAGCTAAAAAAAAGACATTGCATACTTAATCCAAAAACCCCTAAAGCCATTGAATATAAACTTTTGAGCTAATTTACAATTTGATACATAGCGCCCAAAATTTACCATGTTTTACTTAGTAGATGGATGAGAACTAGCAATTCCTAGAACGGGAGCAAAATGCTCCCACTGCCTTGCCCTATTACAAAAATAATTACAATGGACTACTAACATTAGACATCTAGGAAAATCAATCTCAAACCTTTGCAATTACTAGACTAAAATTTAGTTTCTGGAGATGTCTATTAAAATGTACCACTACCCCGCAACAAAGCCCAAATAACCTCTAAACTATCCTCTTAATCGAGATGGTAAGTTACCAGTACGCAACTGAAAACTTAAGTTCTGACCATTACGATTAACTTCCAAATCCAACAAACTACCCACAGTTTTATTCTGAACAATTTGTTGTACATTTTCAGATTCAGTAATAGTTTGATTGTCAATTCTTTGAATTATATCTCCTGGTTGTAAACCACTTCTATCCGCAGGAGATCCAGGCACAACTTGCATAATTAATACCCCTTGGTCGCTGAATAACCGAACATTTGTACTTAAGTTTCGGTTGAGTTCTTGCCTAAGTTCCGGTGTCAGAGTTTGCATCGCAATACCCAAATAAGCGTGTTCTGCTTTACCCCCCTTAATTAATTGTTGAGCAATTTGTTGAGCATTATTAATAGGAATTGCAAATCCTAAGCCTTGAGCACCATCAATAATAGCTGTATTAATGCCAACCACCTCACCATTTTGATTAAGTAGAGGGCCACCAGAATTACCAGGATTAATCGCAGCATCTGTCTGAATAAATCCTACTCGCTTATCTGGAACACCCACATCACTACTAGAACGACCCGTAGCACTAATAATACCAACTGTTACAGAATTATCTAGACCTAGAGGGTTGCCAATAGCGATCGCCCATTCTCCAGGTTGCAGGTTATTTGAATCTCCCACAGTTACGCTAGGAAGGTTATTAGCATCAATTTTAATCACAGCTACATCAGTTATAGAGTCTGTGCCCAAAACTCTACCTTGTAAGCGACGGCCATCTTTAAGGACAACTTCCACAGTCGTTGAACCTTCTACAACATGAGCATTAGTGAGGATATTACCATCAGAGCTAATGATAAAACCAGAGCCAGTACCTCGCTCAACTGGTCCAGAACGTGAGGGAGGTTCATAACCATAGAAATCTTCTGGTATTCCTCGACCAAACATATTAGGTCGTTGACTGAATGTTCGAGAAGCATTAATCCTAACTACTGCCGGACCAACTTTTTGGACTGCATCTACAATAAAGTTACCATTGGAAATAGGTGCTCTAACTGGTAACCAATTAGAGTTTTCTGAGTTAGGAATACCATAATTATTAGAAGATGATTGAACGATCTGTGTTGAATTTTCCGAAGAGCTAGTTGTCTGTGGGAATATAATACGTTGGCCCAACAATGCTCCTCCAGCTCCTGCCAGTATTAATAGATAGGTTAAAGGTTGTTGCCAAAATACTTTGTCTGTGGTTCTTTTCATTGTTATTTGTTTATGTTTGTAATTGGTTCGTCTGTTAAGAATGAATAATTAGGGTTTAGCTTCCTGATGAATAATTTTTCTTTAATTTTTACTACAATACCTCTGGGGTTTATTACTTATTTTTTACTGCTGAATGTTTACATGAGATAGCGATATGTTAAATTTAACACTGATCGAAAATGATGTCCGGTTATTTAGAGTTAGTGATTCCACACCTATACTTAAGTTTTTTATACCATTTTCATAAAATATTCCTACATAGACCGAAGAAGTAGTACCGGAGCAGCAGTGCGACCCCCTAAATTTCATTAGTTGATCTACTTGTGGAGACCTGAAGACCTCACTAACTCACCGTGTAGCACACCAAGAGAGGGAAAAATAAGTGTATAGAAAAAGATAAAAAAAGGGTGTTGCTGATTTTTGCTATGATCTTTCTTGAATAGCGATTTCGGTACGGAACGCGCACGGGAATCGCCTAACTATTAACTCAAAATAACTCAAAAGGATTTTAGACTTTGCCCAATTTAATTTTCATAGCTTGATTCAGCAACGCCTATGGAAAAATATAAGAAAAAGGTTAAATACTTACAATATCTGCGAGGGATTAAATTTTATATTTAAGGCAGAAAACACAAATTAAGCTCTAACTACCTTGGGGTAAATAGGGTGATGAAAATGCAACGTTCAACTTTCAATTAGTTAATTTTTATCAAATAATTATCATAAGTACTTGTGCCAAATTTATTTAATATTTGTTAGTAGGGAGTAGAGAGTAGGAAGTAGGGAAGAAAAATATAATTGTATACTTGAGCAATAGATATAAAAATATAAAAATGATTTTGTCTACTTATTTAACCCGGTCATTAAATATACAATTAATTTTCTATGACTACTTACTAAGTTACATATAAAATAAATTAATCTACTATTACCTCTCTATTAACCTTTACTATATTTACTATCCCTAAAAAAAATATCCGGTTGTTTTTACAGAAATCAGTTTCATATCATTTCTGCATACACCTCTGATTTATTTAATGGCTGCTTATTAATAAAAAAAATGATGACAAGATATAAATCTAACGCTAAAAAAATTTTTATTCAAAATTACTTTTGTTATTGACTTCTGAATTATGAACAAGCTAAATGATGATCAAGTATTCCTATAGAAGCATTAATATTAGTCTATCTAACCCTTTTAATCTCAAGAGATAAAATGTCAAAATAACTACTTGTTTACCACTATAGAATTTCTATTAATTTAATTTTAAATCACCAATAAAAAACCCTTTTATCAATCTAAATATTTCGGGTTTCCACATATAAATAAAGTCTTTTTGGCAAAACACATGAGAAACCCGACAACTAAAATTTGACAGTATAGCTGAGGATAAACTAAGTCAATAATTTAGTGAATTAATCTTCAGCAAAAATGTAGCGATAGAGTTCATCTGCTCCTGGTTCTGGACTACCTGTAGCAAACTCAACTGCTTCAGCAATCAATTTTTCAATCTTTTGATCGATTGCTTCCAACTCTGCAACATCCGCCAAATTATTTTCTGTCAGATAAGCTGTAAATTGTTTGATAGGGTCACGAGAAAACCAATATTCTTTTTCTTCCTTATCCCTTAATTCATCAGGGTCAGCCAAAGAATGTCCTCGGAATCGATAAGTTAAAGCCTCAATTAAAGTAGGTCCTTCACCAGCACGAGCTCTCGCAACAGCCTCTTGAGCAGCAGAATGTACTGCCAATACATCCATACCATCAACCTCCACACCTACCATACCAAAGGCATGAGCTTTCTTATAAATCTCAGGTTCAGAAGTAGCCCGTTCGTGAGCCATACCAATTGCCCACTTATTATTCTCCACTACATAAATAATTGGTAGTTTCCACAACGTGGCCATATTAAGGCATTCAAAAAATTGGCCGTTATTACAAGCTCCATCTCCAAAGAAACAGGCTGTCACTTGGTCTGCAGCTTCATTCCCCATGCTTTCCCGACGATATTTACTCTGAAAAGCAGCCCCAGTTGCTACAGGAATACCTTCAGCAACAAAAGCATAACCTCCCAATAAATTATGTTCAGCCGAGAACATATGCATCGACCCACCACGACCTTTAGAACAACCTGTAGCTTTACCAAATAATTCAGCCATAACTTCCCGTGCTGGTACACCAGCGCTTAAGGCATGAACATGGTCTCTATAAGTACTGCAAACAAAATCTTCATCTTGGCGCATAGCTTTAATCACACCAGAAGAAACTGCTTCTTGTCCATTATAAAGATGAACAAAGCCAAACATTTTACCTCGATAATACATTTCAGCACACTTATCTTCAAACAAGCGCCCTAAAACCATATCTTCGTATAGTATTAATCCTTCTTCTTGAGAAATTTTTATACTATTGGTATCAAAAGTAGGTAATGTACGTTCTTGGATCATTTTATCTATCCTAAGTTAGTATTATTAGTAATAAATCTTATATTACAAGTTAAAGGTTTAGTAAAAGGCTCCAATGAATTTATATTTAGTAGTCTATAGGAGAATTGCGTATTACAGCAAACAAATATAACTAGCTTTTTACCGATAAAGTGCCATAAAGTTTGAAATACCCTTTGTTTTAGAGAAGAGATAAAAAATAATATGTTTGTCTTAACAATAGCGCTATATGATATGATTAAGAATTGATAAAACCTAAATATAGGGGTAGGATTTGGCTCCTTAAGTAATTAAGATGCTAGAATTAAAAATGAAGTAGTGAAGATACTATAAAAAACTCATGTATTCTAGCCGAATCCAAACTACGGGGCGCACTTAAACATTACAATCAAAACTTATGTGAGATTGTGGCTCTGGGGTCTAAGTTTTTGAACCTACATAATTATATAGTTTTTCTGTATTACAGATAAAGATGATCGGGAATTGTGAATATTTCTGTTTGAATATTTTCAAAATGGTTATTGTTCCAACTATTCCTCGTGCTTTAGCTAAGAGGTGGTCGAAAACATTGGTAAAGTGACAAAAATCTTTCTAAATTTAGTTAGCAATATCGGATATTATCGGCTAACATAATAAGCTAATTATAGTAAATTATATTAACTCGCCTTTGAGGAAGTGCACTGTGCGGATTCCATTAGATTATTACCGAATTTTGGGTTTACCAATTCAGGCTACTGTCGAACAGTTACGACAGGCACATCGTGATCGCACTCAGCAGTTTCCGAGAAGAGAGTATTCGGAGGCGACAATAGTTGCCCGCAAACAACTTGTAGACGAAGCTTATGCTATTCTGTCTGACCTAGAACAACGGCAAACGTACGATGGCAGTTTTCTGAGTAAAACCTACGGTCCGGAATTAGAACAAGTAAGTCCAAGTTCTGAGATAAATCTTGAAAAAGTACAACAAGAAGAAGAAAAAGAAACAAAACTTCAACAAACAGAAGAAATCCTTCCAAAAGTAGCTTCTAGGCGTTTAACAAGAGGTATCAGCTCTCACGGTAGCGAAACTCCAGTTACCCATGAGTTTGACCCTAACACTCCCAGTATAGAAATAGAAGATAGACAGTTTGTGGGTGCTCTCTTAATTTTACAGGAATTAGGAGAATATGAGTTGATCTTAAAGCTGACTCGTCCCTACCTAATCAATAATAGTATTGCTGTCAAAGATGGGCGTTTTGGAGATCCAGTATTAGTTCTACCAGATATTGCCCTAACGGTTGCTTTAGCAAATTTAGAATTAGGTAGAGAGCAATGGCAACAAGGACAATATGAAAGTGCGGCAACAGCTTTAGAAGCAGGGCAGGGATTATTGCTAAGAGAAAACCTATTTGTCCAAATTAGAGGAGAGATACAAGCTGACCTCTATAAGCTACGTCCTTATAGAATAATGGAATTAGTCGAACTACCAGAAGAAAAAGCATTAGACCGTCGCCGTGGGTTAGAAATTCTTCAAGATATGTTGAATGAAAGAGGAGGAATTGATGGTCAAGGTAATGATCAATCTGGATTAGGGGTTGAAGATTTTCTGAAGTTTGTTCAGCAGCTACGTCACTATTTAAGCATGGCAGAACAAAAGAAATTATTTGAGTCTGAAGCTCATCGTCCTTCTGCCGTTGGTACATATTTGGCAGTTTATACTTTTTTAGCTCAAGGGTTTGCCCAAAAACAACCAGCCTTAATTCGTAAGGCTAAGTTTATGCTGATGCAATTGGGTAGAAGTCAAGATGTCAATTTAGAGAAAGCTGTATGTTCATTACTTTTAGGACAAACTGAAGAGGCTAATAGATCGTTAGAACTAAGCCAGGAACACGAACCTTTATCCTTTATTAAAGAAAATTCTCAAGAATCTCCAGATTTACTACCAGGTTTGTGTCTCTATGCTGAACATTGGTTGACGGAGGAAGTCTTTCCACATTTCCGCGACTTATCTGACAAGTCAGCTTCTTTGAAAGACTATTTTGCCGATCAGCACGTTCAAGCTTATCTAGAAGCTTTGCCTGCCGAAGCAGAAGCAACTAATCAATGGGTAGTTGTTCAACCCCGTCGTGGTCATGATACAGAAGAGACATTCTATCAAAAAGAAACAGACCAATCTTCAGCCTTAGATTTGGAAAAAAAACGTATCTCTAGTGTGGGTAACGCTGCTACTGCCACTATGGCCTCAACTAGCACAGGAACTTCGAATCAACTAGAAGCTAGTTCTTATCAGTCACCTCAAGAAACATATAAATCATCTTCTATAGATATACAAAAACAAGGAAATTCCTTGAGCTATAGTCGCTATTCAGAGAGAGTTAGAGAAAAGAGTAGAAGTAGTTTACCTCAGTTAAATGAAAATATGTCAGTGGGTAGTAAAGAATTACCCCAATCGATGCTTGAGCAAAGTCCACGGAGAACATCAACCAGAAGAGAACCTGTTAAGATTGGTCGTTTAATATTAATAGCAGTTTTGGGATTATTAGCAATAGGATTGATTGGGTTTGTGGCAATTAAAACTATTAGTTGGTTAGCAAATGCTTTGGGTTTAGGTAGGGAAAAACCCATGGTACAATTGGATAGACCTCCATTGGAAATTCCAGAAATTAATCAGGACAGTCTCACAGCATCAGGTCCAATTACAGAAGAAATCGCACGCATAGCTATTCAAAGTTGGTTAGATACTAAGGCTACAGCTCTAGGTCCTAATCATCAAACTGAGCAATTACAAAATATTCTCGTAGATCCAGCACTGGAACGTTGGTTACCTACAGCTAATGCTCTCAAGCGAGAGAACTCTTATCGAAAGTATGAGCATAGTTTAGACATAAAAAGTTTAAATATGAGTAACACAAATGCCAATCAAGCTCAAGTGGATGCTCAAGTGAGAGAAAAGGTAGAGTTTTATGATAATGACAGATTAAGCAATTCTCAGAATGATAACTTGCTTGTTCGTTACGACTTGGTTCGTCAAGATGGAAAATGGAAAATTCGTAATTGGAATGTACTCCAATAACTTTTAAGTCTTAACTACTCCCCGGACTCAAGTCACGGAGATTCTAAGTAGATACTACGCAAAGGATAAATCCGTGTTGCTCCGTCTATTCGAGCTCTGACCAAAGATATATTCTTTGGGGAGAATTTCCGCGATGCCTCTACACAGTTGGCTTAAATCTAAACTTAGCTTTCTACTTACATTTGGTGATGATATTTGTAGCCCCATTAGACATTTCCAAAATAGAAAATAAGGTAAAATCATCAAAACCATTTATGTATGGGTTCACTAAAATGAATCCAAATGCTCGAATATATTTATAATCATCCACTCATAAACAAAAAGAATTATTGGTATTACAGCAGAACAGCTAATGAAATTAATAGAAAATGCCCAAATAATAGAATCAGAAAAAAAAGAGGTGATTCCCTACGGGATGCTACGCGATCGCCAAAACAGAAAAAAGATTAATTAAAGCAGTAGGAGTCAGAAAAAAGACCATTACCAGGGAAGAATAAATCATTTTAACGTGATTTTATTTACATCATGTACCAACTTTTCAAACACTAGGAATAAACTTTAAGATAAGTGAATAAGCGTGCTAATAATATTTTTTATGACTGGATAGATATCCTCAGAGAATTACTGCCAGCAAGTTGATTAGAGCAAGTCAAAAAAAAGTTTTAGGTATTGGAATGGGTCTAGGAAATATTAACAGAATTATAATTAATTGTAGACAGTACAGCAACATGGTAGAGAAAGACCAAATGAATATAAAAAACAAGAAAAATATTACTCAGGGAAAAAGAAAAATCATACTTTTAAAAATCAAATAATCACCACACCAAAAGGAAAAGAAATAGTAGATGTAATAGTAGGAGAAAAAGGTCTATTCATTAATGGATAATTGATAATGGATAATTGATAATTACAAGAAGGTTAAAACCCACATTGCGCACTTCAAAATGTAGTACAAAAATACCGTA
>NZ_JAAHGK010000470.1:0-5208 GCF_010672505.1 Okeania sp. SIO2B9
TAAAAGAAAATATTTTCTCTCTTGGTCGATTGGATATGGCGAGGAGACCCGCTCTTATCAGAGCCGCTTCGCTAACGCCATCCCACCCTACGGGAAGCTGCGCTAACGACCGCTTGTTTCTCCTTCAAAGGAGAGGCTTTAAACCTTAATTATTCGGTAAAAATCAAAAATCAAATCAATTATTTCTCCCTGTTGCCTGTTGCCTCTTTTCTGGAGATGTCTAATAGTTGCCATTAAGGCAACATTGACTCCCAAGATTGACCAAATTGCTTCACAATAAAAAGTACATATAGTCAAGGAATAAGGAGTAGACCATGCGACTACTACACACCATGCTGCGAGTCAACAACCTAGAAGAATCCCTGAAATTCTACTGCGATGTCCTCGGCATGAAACTATTGCGCCAAAAAGACTATCCAGGTGGTGAATTTACTCTAGCTTTTGTTGGTTATGGCGATGAGTCAGACCACACGGTACTCGAATTAACATATAACTGGGGCAAAGACCAATACGACTTGGGCGATGCTTATGGCCATATCGCTTTGGGCGTTGATGATATTTATGGCACTTGCGAACAAATAAAAGCACAGGGAGGTAAAGTGACTAGAGAACCAGGGCAAATGAAACATGGGTCCACAGTTATTGCCTTCATTGAAGACCCAAATGGGTATAAAGTAGAACTAATTCAATTAAGCTCTCGTAGCAGTAATTCAGAAAAAGAAGTTGCAGTTAGCGCTCATTGAAGAAGGCTGAAGGCATAGGGGAGTAGGGGAGTAGGGGAGTAGGGGAGTAGGGAGCAAATTTAAACTTTTTTCCCCTATTCTCTAATTGAATCTCCTGATTTCTGTAAGTCCCCCTACTGAAGGCTTCCCTATCTGAAGACTACAGCCAAAAGCACATACCGCCTTTCAACAATTATTAATTATTAGAGGATTGATCCTTAAGGAAAAAATTTATTCTCTTGGTCGATAGTCGGCCAGCGCAGAAAACCTGCGCCATCCCACCCTAACGGGAAGCTCCGCTAACGACAGCTTTTTTCCCCTTGAAAGGGGAGGCGGAATTAGCTGAATTATTTAATTATTAATTATTCAGTAAAGATACCATAAGGTTTCTATATAGTGTTTCTCAGGTTAGCGAGGTAAAGTTATCTTTTTTCTTTGTATTTCCCTGTTGCCTGTTGCCTTCCGGAGCTGTTGCCTAAAACCCAGAATTGTGTAACCCACAAGTATGAGAATTGCTATATCAAGTTTTATAGGAAAAAATTTAAAATAGTCCAAATGCAGCCAACCGACCCAAGTAAATTTACAGAACAAGCCTGGGATGCCATAGTCAAATCACAGGACGTTGCCCGACGTTACCAAAACCAACAACTAGAAGTAGAACATCTAATCATTGCTCTTTTAGAACAACAGGGTACAGCCAATAAAATTTTAAACCGCGTTGGCATAGAACCAGAAAATCTCCTCCAACAAATAGACTCTTTTGCCAAACGCCAACCCAAAGTGGGTAGTATCGAACATCTCTATCTAGGGCGCAGTCTGGAAATTTTTCTAGACCTCGCTGATGAAGCTAGAGAAAAATGGGAAGACAAATTTATTGCCGTCGAACACCTCCTACTCGCCTTTTACCAAGACAAACGCCTTGGCAATAAACTCCTCAGTGGAGGTACTCCCCAACTACCAACTCGCCCTGGTTTTGAGCGCCCCCAAACCTCACCCAAAGTTGAATTTGAACAACTAGAAGCAGCAATTAAAGCAGTTCGTGGTAGTACCAAAGTCGAAGACCAAAACCCAGAAGCTAGTTATGATGCTTTGGCAAAATATGGGCGCGACCTCACAGAGTTAGCTAAAGCAGGTAAACTTGACCCTGTTATTGGCAGAGATGAAGAAATTCGGCGCGTGGTTAGTTGTTTATCCCGTCGGACAAAAAATAATCCCGTACTTATTGGAGAACCAGGAGTTGGAAAAACAGCGATCGCTGAAGGTTTAGCTCAACGCATTGTTAATGGTGATGTACCGGAGTCTCTTAAAGAACGACAACTCATTGGTCTTGACATGGGAAGTCTCATCGCTGGGGCAAAATTTAGAGGGGAATTTGAAGAAAGACTCAGATCGGTTTTGCGAGAAGTAACCAACTCTGACGGTCAAATTGTTTTATTTATCGACGAACTACATACTGTTGTTGGAGCAGGTTCCAGTGGCGGTACGGGTTCGGGTGTAGATGCAGGTAACCTCCTCAAACCAATGCTTGCTCGTGGAGAACTTCGGTGTATAGGAGCTACAACTATTGATGAATATCGTAAACATATAGAAAAGGATGCTGCTCTGGAACGTCGGTTTCAAAAGGTAGAGGTTGGTCAACCAAGTGTAGAGGATACTATTTCTATTTTACGGGGGTTGAAAGACCGTTACGAAACTCACCATGGTGTAAAAATTACTGATGCTGCTTTGGTTTCTGCTGCAACTCTTTCTAACCGTTATATTTCTGACCGCTTTTTGCCAGATAAGGCGATCGACTTGGTAGATGAAGCTGCTGCTCAACTAAAAATGGAAATTACTTCTAAACCTGAAGAACTGGAAGCTATTGATAGACGTATTATGCAGTTGGAAATGGAGAAACTTTCTATAGAGGGAGAATTGCAAAGCAGCAAAAAAGATCAAAATTCTGAACCTACCCCACCTGTGAAAGTTTCTCCAGCATTGCAACGCATTACAAATGAAATTAATGTCTTGAAGCAAAAGCAGGAAAAATTTTCTTCTAAATGGTCTGGGGAAAAAGAATTGTTAAATACAATTAATTCCCTTAAAGCAGAAGAGGATAAATTAAAAGTACAAATAGAACAGGCAGAACGAGCTTATGACCTGAATACCGCAGCTCAATTAAAATACGGTCAACTCGAAACTGTACATCGCGATCGCGAAGCTAAGGAAGCAGAATTATTAAAGGTTCAAGCTCAAGGTTCGTCTCTCCTCCGAGAACAAGTTACGGATGCAGATATTGCCACTATCGTTGCTAAGTGGACGGGTATTCCGGTAAATCGTTTATTGGAGTCGGAACGCCAGAAGTTACTACAGTTGGAAAAACATTTACATCAACGGGTAATTGGGCAGTCGGAAGCGGTGGAAGCTGTAGCTGCAGCTATTAGACGTGCTAGAGCAGGGATGAAAGACCCAGGGCGGCCTATTGGTTCGTTTATGTTTCTCGGTCCTACTGGAGTTGGTAAAACAGAATTGGCGCGAGCTTTGGCACAGTTTTTGTTTGACCGGGATGATGCTTTAGTCCGCATTGATATGTCGGAATATATGGAAAAACACGCTGTTTCTCGGTTAGTAGGGGCACCGCCTGGATATGTGGGTTATGACCAAGGGGGTCAGTTATCGGAGGCAGTAAGAAGACATCCTTATTCTGTGCTGCTGTTTGATGAAGTTGAGAAGGCTCACCCGGATGTATTTAATATATTGTTGCAGGTATTGGATGATGGTAGGATTACTGATTCTCAGGGGCGGGTAGTTGATTTTAGTAATACTGTAATTGTAATGACGAGTAATATTGGTGGTGAGTATATTTTGGATGTGGCGGGGGATGACTCTAAGTATGAGGAGATGTATAAACGGGTGATGGGGGGGTTGCGAAAACATTTTCGACCAGAGTTTTTAAACAGGGTGGATGAGATTATATTGTTCCATACTTTAAGGAAGAGTGAATTACGGCAAATTGTGGAGATTCAAGTGAAGAGAATTGAACGATTATTAGGGGAACAAAAGATTAGTTTGAAATTAACTCCTGCGACTTTAGACCACATTGCTGAAGTGGGATATGACCCGGTTTATGGAGCGCGACCTTTGAAACGAGCAATTCAAAAAGAATTAGAAAATCCTCTGGCAAATTTGATTTTAGAGAATAAGTTTGTTGGTGGGGATGTTGTGGTAATTGATTGTGTAGATAGTGGTTTAGTGTTTGGGAAAAAGGATGAGTTAGAATTGGTGAAAAGTTAATAATAAATAACAGTGCGAGCTTCTAGCTCGCTAGTAACAATTATTAGGCAAAAGTGTTAATGAACAGCAGAACAACTTTTAGCAGCAGAACTAAATAATGAAAAAATTGCAAGAGACAATTTACAGAATATGCGGTTAATTAGGTAAAAGGGGTATGGCGATCGCTAGTTTTCCCTCTAGTAATTATGCTAGATGCTAGTAGATAATGTACTTTGTTTCATCACCCCTTTGATCAAAAAAATATAGAATATTGGTTAATGGTACATAGACATTTTCTATATAAAAAAAGGCTAGTTTTTGATATTAATTTAGTCATTTTATTACACTTTTTTTGGTAATTTATATGGCACTCAAACCTCTAACTTCTGTGGGCTTATTATTTATTAAGCAGACCTTAATTACCTGATTGTCAAAAAGCAATTAAAGCGGTCTTACTCAACTCATCTTAGGGAGATATAATACCATGTTTTAATATATGGTATTGTCTTTTCTTAAAATATCAAGCTTTTCTTCCAGTTGAACTGTTAAATGTTCAAGTTGAGTATCTGAACTCAATTGTTGTCGTCCAGTTTGAGCAATTTTCAGCAATTGTGTACCAGAAACTTGTTCTTGTTGTTGCCAAATTTGTCTGAAGTTAGGAAATTGGAGTAAACTATTTTTCCAATGACTAAAAGCATTTAGAGAGGAACGAATTCCGCCTGCATATTGGGGATAAGATTTAACCAAAGGTGAAAGAAAATAAGGATAGTATTCTACACCAATTGAAGAACACCAATCTTGCCATTTAAACAGTAAAATTCTCGGACTGGTAATAATAGGAATCCAAGGCACCCTAAAAGTATCAGCGATAATTGCACCATGCATTGCTTCAGCTAGTAAAACTTCTGTTTGGCTAATAGTAGATAAAATCTCATCTACTGAGGAGCGGGGATCTAAATAATGAAATCCGATTTGTTCACATATATTCTGCCAGATTTCTTCTGCAAAAGTGGCATGATGAATATGTGGCATATAAGTAAAACGATAAATTTTTTGCAGTGAAGGTTGATATAAACGTCTCGTTAAAATTGCCCCATCTGTGATTGCTAAATCAGGAGATAAACCTAACTTTTTAGCAGATAATTTTCCTCGAACACAGTACAATTTCCAATTTTTATCTAAAGTTTTTAATGGCTGTTCATAACCTACACCTGTACTAAAAATAATTAAACGA
>NZ_JAAHGK010000471.1:0-5208 GCF_010672505.1 Okeania sp. SIO2B9
TCGATTTTCCCATTTATTAAAATATTTAGGGTCTTCACCATTCGTTGCTAAAAATCTAATAAAATTATATTGAGTCCGATTAGTATCTTGATATTCATCTACTAAAATATGGTTAAAATGTTTATGCCAATAAGCCAATACTTGTTCATTTTGCCGAAATAATTCTACAGGTATTCTGATTAAATCGTCAAAATCAAGAGCATTATTAGCTGCCAAATTATCTTGATAAATACCGTAAACTTCAGCAATTACCCGCCCCCGATAATCTGGTTCTGACCTTTGATATTCTAGAGGCGACATTCCCTTATTTTTAGCATTGCCAATAGCATATCTAACCGAACGAGGTTCAAATCTTTTGTCATCCAAATTGAGCTGTTTCGTAACAATTTGCTTAATCAAAGTTTGAGCATCACTTTCATCAAAAATAGAAAAATTTTTATCCCAACGACGTTTTTTTTCATCCTGATACTTGTTAATATCAAAACGCAGAATACGAGCGCAAAGACTATGAAAAGTTCCCATCCATAAATGTTTCGTAATACTTTTATAGACCTGCGATCGCAACTTAGTCTGTTCTTCCAGTGTTAATGCTGAGAATGGTTTACCATATTTTGCTTCTGCTTGTTGCCCAGCAAATAGCTTTTCGATCCGCTCCTTCATTTCCCGCGCAGCTTTATTTGTAAATGTCACCGCCAGAATATTTTCTGGATGTACCCGATGATGACGTATTAGATGGGCCACGCGATAGGTGAGCGCTCTAGTTTTGCCAGAACCAGCTCCTGCCACAACTAGCATTGGTCCGCAGAAATGTTGTACTGCTTGGCGTTGCGATAAATTTAGCTCACTCAGAAAGTCAGTAGTTTGCATAGTTGGGTAATATTATAATTACGCTCGTAGTAGGGTTTTAGCCCCATAAATACTTATCTTAGGGCTAAAGCCCTACTACAAACAAAAACTTTACCGAATAATTAATAATTACTCCAACAAGCGTAGGTTGGGTTGACGCAGGTTAGCGCCAGCTTATCCGTTAGGATAAACCCAACAATAGTAAAGCTTTTTTAGATTTCACTATTGTTCTACCTAACCTAAATTTTTAGGCGTTTCAGTCCAACAGTCCAAATAACAATCAATTCAAAACTCCCATAAAAAACGGACGAAATAACTCACAAGAGAGACTTGCCCGATTCCGGGACGGATCGCTTTGCGAATCGCCTTCCAAATGAACCAACCCCATGTTTTGCAACTGATAAGCAAGGGATACTTTTATACGTATGGGTTTGGGGTTGTTCACAATTTCACTAAAAATAGGCAATAATTCATCGTAGCGTTGCAGGTTCCACCATTGTTGTTGTAGATGTTCTCCATAAAGAGAAGTTGCGCTCTGGGAATTGTCTAAAAGTTCTTCTAGGGTTATAGTTTGTTGCTGTAGGTAATAAAACGCCAACTGCAAGCGATAGGGATGTCCGCCCAGAATAGTAATAAGTTGCTCGATTTGTTGTTCGGTTATTTCTTGTTCGTAGCGCTGTGCTAGATCCTGCACTTGAGCTGGAGTAAATTCAGGTAAATTAATGACTAACCCAGTATTAAACAGAGAAGGATTAATCGACAGAGGCATCATAATTTCAGTAGAATGAACTGTCACCAGTCGCAGCTTTTGCCAAGGATTACTTTCTGCTACCCCTGCTGTAGCTTGCTCAGACCAGGTTCGCAGAAGTTGGAGAAATTCACGAGCAATATCTGGGTAGGCAAAAAGCTGATTGAGTTCATCGATAGCTATGATCAGAGGTCGATCTAGGTTTGCTAAGATAATATCATTGAAGTAGTCAGTGGCCGTTGATTTGCTACTTAGGGAGTTATCCCAACAGTCGGCTATCTGATTGTCCGCCATCGCCTACGGCGATGGCGCATTGAGAAATCCTAGTTCCTTGCTAACTCTAGTACATATCCATTGTAGGAAGCGTTTTAAGTTCTGTAAAATCTCACCATCGGCCAGTTGTAAGTTCAGATAAACAGTTTGATAGCCCAGGTATCTTGCATAATGCAAGATACGGCTCATCAGGGAAGTTTTGCCCATTTGCTTGTGGGCGCGGATGTTCAACAGTGTACCTGCTTCCTGGATACCTTCGTAACAGAGGGACTCGATGATGGGATTGCCAATATAAAAGATAGAATTTAGGGCGATCTGTCCTCCTGGTACTGTTGGCAAACGATGTTGCAGATCGTTATTGTGATTGAAGCATTTTTTTGATTGGGGGGGATTGCTACCATCGCCAAGCATATCGAAATGATAATTGCAGGCAGGTTCTGGGATTAAGCAGGTTTGAGCAAACGGCATTGAGTTAATTTTTGTCCGATTATCTTGATGGGAATTTAGGTAGAGATAGTCCTCCTCTATCAAAGTGAGATTAAAAGCATGGAAGCAACACTTCAAAGTCCGTTTATCAACTCCTGACGAGCGGCCAAAAACTTTGCTGAGAGTATTGGGAGTCAAACCTGTTTCTTCACTGAGATATTCTAGAGTGTAGCGCTTAAAATGTTGCTCAATTTCTGCCTTAGCTTTTGCTTGATTGAGTTTTTTTAAGCCTTGAATAGTTAAAACTACGCCTCGTCGGCGTACATTGTTGGTCATGGTTATGATATTCTTTTATGGCTTTGTTGCATGAAAGTTAGGATAGAACTCAGTTCTGCCCTCTAGGATTGCAGTTTTATCTGATTATTATAGATTCAAACAACCTTCAGTTTGCACTCCAACAAAGCCGTTTAATTGGATAAATAAATGTATTTATTGGGTCAATAAAAAAGCTTGAATTCAAGAAAATAAAACCCAGAAATATTTTTTTTACACTAGCAATGATTACAATTAATTCAATAAATATATCAATTTAGGTATTTTAAAATCTATAATTTATATTTTTCAAGATAATTACTTACTAATTAAAACTAAAATTTAGACTAAATTTATTCTTGATTTCAGTATGAAATTATGGCTAATTATTTACCAATTATATGAGAATTGTACTTATCCCACATTTCTCAGTATAAACGTTAAAAATTCAGCATTTTTGTTAAGTTTGAAATGAAAAATACAGTGCTTAACTTTTAACTTTTTAGTTTTTCCAAAGTTAAATAATTTTCTCCCCAATGGTAGCCTTAAGTTTTTGATTTCAGTATAATTTGCTGTTGGAAATCCCTAGCACTCAACCCTTAACTTTTTTCTTAAAATTGTAATCTTTGGTGGTATTTAGAGCAGAAAGCCAGCATGATATAAAAAAATCAAATTATTCTACAAAATCAATAAAGGATAACTTTCATGCCTGCAATTGATACCACACCATCCAAGGTGGCAACCACTGCTTTACAAGGTATTCCATTCTCTTCACTGATTGGAGGACCTTTAGATGCTGCTGTTAACGCTCAAATACAGTCTGCAAAAGGAACTATAGACTTTATCCAGAATGTGGGTATGACCGGACCTCCGGATAATCGAAAGGCAATCCAAGTGGAGTTTATCTATTATGCTGATGGACGAGAAGCAAAACTGATTGTCCCGCTTTTGACAATTTTGCCCATTCCTTACTTGGCTGTAGACTCAGTTGATATCAACTTTAAAGCAAGTATTAATGCGTCTTCATCAACCTATGCAGAAACTTCAACTCAAGAAGAAGCCCAAGCTGGGGGCAGTGCAGAAGCCTCCTTTGGATGGGGGCCTGTTTCTGCTAAAGCTAGTTTTGATGCGAGTTACTCCAGCAAAAAGGATTCTAAAGCAACACAAGAATCAAAATACTCGGTTGAGTACACGATGGATCTCCATGTTCATGCTGGTCAGGAAGATATGCCTGCCGGTCTGGCAAAAGTCCTGAACATTCTAGGTGATAGTATTACACCTAGTGCTAATAAACCCACTATACAAGTAGCTCCTGGAACCCTAGTTGCTAACGATCCTACAAAAGGTCCTCAAAACCTTTTGGTGACAGCCATTTTGTTTGATGAAAAAGCTATGCGTGCTGCAGGGAAAGAGATTGACGTTGCTCGAAGCGATAATACTCCTCCTACTAATATCGAAGTTAAATTCGGTGAGGCAGAGACTGGTAAGTTTACAACCGATGACGATGGTACTGCAGAAATTCAGATTACAATTTCAGTAAAAGCTGATGCTAAAGGAACTACACCAGCGCAGCGAGTGAAACTCAAGTTGACATCTTCAAACCCTGCCGCGTCAAAGATTGCCACTTTGGTTATTCCTGAATTTACTGTTCCTGAGTCTGAACCAGGTTCCGGCGGCTAAGACTCGTAAGCATCTTAACCACAGCGGTTTTCATTTCAGTAGACCACAGTAGGAGCGAATGGCTATGTGCTAACGCAAAGCTGCCGCTTTATATTTCGCGGAGGGTTAACGTTTGCGGAGCATTCCGGAACGGAAAGTTGTGCGTTAGCTAAACGCCCCTACAGGGTTTTGGTCATGACAATGTGGCTCATCAATCTGAAAAGCGCTGCAGGTTACTAAAAAGCAGCAATCTAATCTATTTGGAACTTTAAATATATAGATTGCTGCTCCCTTTCCTTACCTAATAATTAAGGTTTAAAGCCTCTTCTTTACAGGAGAAACAAAAAAAAATTTTCCTTTGAGTCAATCTTCTCCTTGAAAAGAAGAGGTAATAATTAATTATTAATTGTTGAACTATGGTCAATTAAGCCTGAAAATTAGTTTTCTCTAGCTATTTCCAATCTCAAAATGGGTATTCGATATGTTACTTAGAAAAGTTGTTAGCGCAATTCTCACTGACTTTGTGGGTGCTCAAGACTTGTCTAATGAATATGCAAGTCAAATTAGTCGAAAATATAAACAGTACAGAAACGGGAAAGAAAATATCTTAAACAACTTTGAGTCACCCGTCAGTCTGCTCAAAGAAATTGATTTAGAACTAAAGTTTACTATCATAGATATAGATGAGATTAGTAGTGACGCACTAGATATTGAGGAGAGTTGGGGAAACTGTAGAAATATTGCAGATGAAGTGATTAAACCTGTTATTAGAGAGATGCAAGCCTTGATTGGCACCATACTCCAGGATATACCAGGTCTAGTCAGTTCAGACGATCAGATTCGATCTACCTTGCTCGAAACAGATGCTCCTGAAGACAGGCAGAATACTCGAGTACAAAATCTCCAAAATCTTTGGAGCAGCATTAGAAATAATTTAGACAATG
>NZ_JAAHGK010000472.1:0-5205 GCF_010672505.1 Okeania sp. SIO2B9
GATTGCAGTCTGCAATCTTGGTAAAAAAACAAAAATAAAAATCGAGTGAATTAGAGTGATTGCAGATAGTGATATCACCCATAAAGACTCCATTATCACTTCCATTTAAATTGAACAATAGATCAAGGCTATGTGTTGGTGTGGGTGAGCTTCGCTCACCCACACCAACAACAATAATGATTATCCCGTATCACAAATTAAAGACCCAGCTAAATGTCCTTTTAACTCTTATCCAATAATGGTTTTGAGCTGCTTGTAACCCTGTGAGGTCAAGGGCATTATTGGGTTTTTAGTCATTTGTCAAAAAAATTAGATGCGTTTTCCCTGGCAGACTAGCTGCAAATAGTTACATACTATCAAGATGATTTTCCATCTAGTTTGGATTTCCAACTCTACCTCATCATTACAGGATTGATTCAGGTCGTTAGTAGCAATATATTCTGTTCTTTTTGTGAAAATAGTAACCCAGAATAATTTGACTGTCTTGAGTGCGTATTACATTCTGAGCAGACCTCGCCAATTAGCAATCGCTTTTTTTTATCTCTAGGAAAACCTTTAATTTTAATGATTTTTCCTGATACTAATTCTCACTCATTCCATCCTAATTATTCCAGTTTTTGATATTTTTTTATACATCCGGTATCGTCTACCTGCGCGATTCCTTTTTAATCGTGGCTAACTTCTTCCAGATGGTCAGGAAGATTTGTCAGAGTATAATTTTTCTGGCTACTTAATTAAATACTGAAATTATTTTAAATAATTAAAATTCATCTTAAATATGTTGACAAACAATTGTTTTTATACTCAAAAAGTATACCAAATAATATCAAGTAACTTGAGTTAAGCTTTGAAATTTTTGATATAGCAATCCTAAATAGGTTGCGGGTAATCAAAAAGTAGATAAAAAAACCGAAACTCTTACCTGTTCCCTGTTCCCTGTTCCCTGTTCCCTGTTCCCTGTTCCCTGTTCCCTAAAAGCGGTAAGATTTTCATACACAAATAAAATAGGATTGCTATATTTTGTTTTTCAAGCGATCGCCAAATAGATAAACCTTTATGGGTCAACACTATATTATAGTGTCTTTGCGTAAGTCCTGAGTATGTTTACCAACTATCCCTGTGAGAATCAATCCACTTGAGAATGCTTGATTTATCCCAATCCCACAATCACCTGCCCTCAGTTCATTCGACTGGCAGTGATGCCTGTTTTTGTGGACATTCATACCAAAATTCATCTCCACTGATTTGTGAGGTTTCGATATGCGCGTACATGAGCATGATGAATCATTTGTCCTTGTCTTGAGTGCCTCTTACATTCTGGGGTCTCCCCAGAATTAGCCACTCGCTTTTTGAGAGGCAGTTCTCACCAAACTGACTACCGTATTATAGGACAGATTTACTGTACGGCTAATTCCTCTTAAACTACTACCCTCAATATGACCTTGCAGAACCATAGGTATTGTTTCTGGTTCAATTTGCCGACGATACTGTAGGGTATAGAAAGTAGAGCGTGTTTGTGCAGCATCCCATAGGAAAAGTTTGTAGACATTCGGGACAATAGTACCGTTGGCTTACTTTACTGGTTTTTTTCGTGCTTATGGACAATGCCCATGACCACACAGAGCACATTCCATAATGGTTTGAACTATTTAGGGACTATATTCATATTACCATTCCCACACTTTCTTGATGCACTACCAATTCAAGTATTAAATTGATAAACATGATAAAATTTTCCCTGAGATAACTATATAAAAATACTATGCAGTTAACACCCCAAGAAAAAGATAAACTGTTAATTTTTACTGCTGCTTTATTAGCAGAACGTCGTAAAGAAAAAGGCTTAAAATTGAATTATCCTGAAGCAGTTGCCTATATTTCCGCGGCAATTTTAGAAGGTGCTAGAGAAGGTCAAACGGTGTCTGAATTAATGAGTTTTGGTACAACTTTATTAACAAGAAATGATGTCATGGAAGGTATCCCAGAAATGGTACAAGAAGTTCAGGTAGAAGGGACTTTTCCTGATGGGACAAAATTGGTAACTGTGCATAATCCCATCCGTTAGAAATTAGAATTGTTGAAAGACAGAAGAAATAGGAAAAAGATAACTATTATGATTCCAGGTGAAATGATTATTCAAGAGGGAGAAATCGAATTAAACCCAGGTCGCCCGACAGTAAAATTATTAATAGCAAATACAGGCGATCGCCCAATTCAAGTTGGTTCTCATTTCCACTTTTATGAAGCAAATAATGCTTTGAGTTTTGACCGTGAACTCGCCAAAGGAATGCGTCTAGATATTCCGGCAGGTACTGCTATTAGATTTGAACCGGGAGATGAACGGGAAGTAATTTTAGTACCATTTGTTGGAAGACGAGAAGTTTATGGTTTTAATGGTATAATTAATGGTAAATTAGACAAATAGTAGGTTGATTTATCCTTCTAGCAACTTCCTCAATTAAAAAACCATCTGCTTGAGAGATTCAATTTCAGTTTGATTGAGGTCTCGCCACTCACCAGGTTGAAGTTCATTTATGTACAGGTCTGCGATCGCTACTCTAACTAACCGTAGTGTGGGAAAACCAACTGCTGCTGTCATTCTTCGCACTTGACGATTTCGGCCTTCTGTGAGAATGATTTCTAACCATGCGGTGGGTACAGTTTTACGAAATCGAATTGGTGGATTGCGGGGTGGAAAATTGGGATCTACAGATAACAATCTTACTTTTGCAGGTCGAGTCTGATAATTTTTGATCGTTACACCTTGTTTTAGTTGTCTTAATGCTGCCTCATCTGGTATTCGTTCTACTTGCACCCAATAAGTACGAGGATGAGCAAATTTAGGGTCAGTTAGTCGGTGTTGGAGTTGTCCATGATTTGTTAGTAGTAAAACTCCTTCACTATCTCGGTCTAATCTACCCACAGGATAAACTGAAGACACGGGAATGTAATCTTTAAGGTTTTGCCGTCTGTTAGACTCATCAGTATTGTCAGTGAATTGACTTAAAACATTGTAAGGTTTATTAAATAAAATGTACCTGTAACTCATGAGTAAAATTATATCAAGTTCGGTTAATTAATCTAAGTAAGGAAGAGGTAAGAAGGAAGAAAAAAAGTAATAATCATGAATAATTGACATATTTTTTCGTTCAATTAGATCGATAAGTTTTGACAAAAAGAGATAAATTGTATAGCAAGTTTTTCTATATGATCATTTCCGCTTAATTATTGAAGTAAGGTTTTTCAATTGCCATAAGTCGCCACTCCCTGTGGATATATTCGTCAAATAGACAATGGTTAGCAATCTTAGTTAAACCATCTAGAGTAGCAAATTGAAGTAACTTTTCATTTACAGTTTCTAATTGTTGATATAATTCTGACTGTTGTAAGGCAATCGCTAATTGTCTAGCTAAATGTTCAATAGATTCAATTTCTGAAGATTGCCATTTTCTTAGTTTTGAACAGTGGTGGGCAATTAATAATCCCCATAATTATTCTCTAGAATAGTCAAAATCTTGCTCAGAAAATTGTTCTTTATTTATCTTTGATATTGGTACTACTAAGTTAGATTTTACTTTAAACCGAGTCATAAATTCAATATGATATAGAATTAAATCAGCAATAGCTATATTTTTAGTAAGATTTGTTTGCTGTAGATTATCATTGTTATAATATGAATTTATACTCATATTTTCTATAACGGATTGTAGACCAGAAGCAATAGATTCCATCAAGACTTCACTAGTTCCATCTGGATTAAATTTATATATCAATACCCTGTCACTTTTAAGAAATTTTATGACTTCATCTACTGTATTTTTGAGAATATCATTAAGGTTTAGTGACTGACGTATTCGTTCTTGAATGAGGGTCATTAATCTCGATCTTTCTGTTTGCTTTCTTAACTCTTTAACAAGTTGATTAATTTGCAAAATTCGACGGACTCGCTGACGTAAAACTGCGAATTGAACAGGTTTAGTAATATAATCTAGGATACCAACAGCGAAGGCAAGATCGATAGATTCTTGATCTTCAAGAGTAGTAATCATTAACACTGAAGTCCCATAGAGTAAAGGGTTGCTATCTAGTTTTTGATCTAGAGACAAATTATTTTATAAATCCTTACTAAAAAGTTCTTGTAATTTGATATAGTAATTAAAGCCATTTATTTCTGGCATCATTGTATCTAGTAGAATTAGGTCTGGTATTTGAATACTAAACATTTCTAGGCATTGCTTACCATTTTTTGCTTCTATTATTTGATATCCTTCTTTTTGTAATACTTGATGAAGTAAATAACGGGTCGATTTTTCATCATCGACTATCATAATTACAGTAGCATTATTCTGTGACTGCATTGAATTCATACAAATCTTATTAAAAAATACTAAGAGCTGATTTGTAAACTTAGCTAAAACCCTGATTTCATCTAAATCTCAGGGATTTAGGTATTATTGAACTATAACTCCCAAAACCCTTGTATTGCCAGAAATTCAGCCTCTTAATATTTACTTTATAAATCAGTTCTAAGAGTTAATTGTAATTTGACTAAATATTTTCTGCAATATATTTTGCAGTTGTGATTGCTTAATGGGTTTATTTAATAAAGCTGCTAAATTTAGTTTTTGGAGCTGATTTTTTTCTGGAGATTTACCAATAGGAGTTAACATAACTAATGGTAGAGATTGATATTTAGGTAGCTCCCTAATAGCAGTAGCAGTTGCCACTCCATTCATTTCTGGCATTTGCATATCAATAATTATTAGGTCAAAAACTTGATTTTGGTTAACATTTTCATGTTGAAGCAGATCTATTGCTTCGACACCTGATGCAACACCATGAGCTAAAATCCCCCACTGACTTAACTGCTTAGTTAAAATTTGTAAGCAAGAAGGATTATCATCTACAATCAATAATCGTT
Source organism: Okeania sp. SIO2B9 (assembly GCF_010672505.1). Taxonomy (NCBI): domain Bacteria; kingdom Bacillati; phylum Cyanobacteriota; class Cyanophyceae; order Oscillatoriales; family Microcoleaceae; genus Okeania; species Okeania sp. SIO2B9. The sequence continues at coordinate 4,922 of NZ_JAAHGK010000472.1, forward strand.
TTTTACCTAATTTCGGTATAGAATTAAGTTGACTTTTCACATTCTCATCAACTTTTACAATTAGGGTAAAATAGAAGGTAGATCCTATTCCTTCTTGACTTTCAAACCACATTTTACCACCCATCATCTCGCAGAGAGCCCAGTGATCGGTGGCACTATTCTCCGTGACACCAATAAAGACAATCCGATTGGCGATCGCATCAGGGTTAACCTTGCCCGCGATTAATTCAGAGAGAGAGACCGTCTGGGCAATATCGGAGGGGGTAGGGAGTGCCCGATAGTTC
>NZ_JAAHGK010000473.1:0-5184 GCF_010672505.1 Okeania sp. SIO2B9
GTCGGGAGGTAGACAAACATCTTGATCGAAGCGGATCAACATTTATTTATGTAAGGGGGTGCTTTCCGCCCCACCCTGTGGAGGAGTGGGGAAACCAGCACCCCCTTACCAACCCCCTTATGGTTGTCCATGTAGTTAACCAACCGACACACATATTCCGCCACGAGTTCGGCACGCAGAGTCCAGGAAGCATTGATGTAGCCAAAGACCGAGACCAGGTTCGGTATATCCGAATACATCATACCCTTATAAGTATAGGCATTCGGAAATTCAATTGCCTGGTTGTCTACACTGAATTGCACGCCACCGAGTATAATCATGTTTAGCCCTGTCGCTGTAACAATGAGGTCAGCTTCTAACTCTTTGCCCGATTTCAGGAGTATACCCTTCTCAGTGAAGGTCTCAATTATATCAGTGATGACGGAGGCATTACCTGACTTGATTGCCTCAAATAAATCGCCGTTCGGTGCGAGACAAAGGCGCTGGTCCCAAGGGTTGTAGCGTGGGGTGAAATGAGTCTCGACATCGTAGTCATCTCCAAGTTCTTTGCGGACCAGCTCGAGCAGTTTCTGCTTAACCTTCTCAGGTTTCGTGCGCGTAGCACGGTAAAGTAATTGTTGGCGTTGGATATACTTCCAACGAAGTATAGCATAAGCCAGCTTTTTGGGCATGAACTTGTTTAAGAGATTGGCAAGCACATCAGACTCAGAGTTTGAGACAACATAAGTAGGCGATCGCTGCAACATTACTACGTGTTTTGCATCCTTTGCAATTTCCGGGATTAGGGTAATTGCAGTAGCCCCAGAGCCAATGACAACCACTTTCTGATCGCGATAGTTGAGGTTTTCTGGCCAATCCTGTGGATGAACTATTTCCCCCTTGAAGGACTCCATCCCTTTGAATTTAGGTGTATAACCCTCTTTGTAACTGTAATACCCAGAACACATTAGAAGGAAGTTGCAGCTAAAGAGAAGGGTCTCAGCCGTCTTCTTGCATTCAGTTTCAACTGTCCAGACAGCGCGATCGCTTGACCAACTAGCTTTCTTCACCAGGAGACTATAGCGAATGTGTTTGTCAATGCCGTTCTCGGAGGCTGTTTCCTGAATATATTTCAAAATTGATGGCCCGTCAGCAATAGATTTGGCTTTGGGCCAGGGCTTAAAGCTATAACCCAGGGTATACATATCACTATCGGAGCGGATGCCTGGATAACGGAAGAAGTCCCAAGTTCCGCCCATTGAGTCTCTACCTTCCAGAATGATGTAGTTTTTGCTGGGACACTTGAGCTGTAGATAGTAAGCGGCTGCGATACCAGAAAGTCCAGCTCCGACAATTGCAATATCAAAGTGTTTCGTGGACATGATTTAATTCTCCTCTCTTCTTATTTGGCTGCGAACCCGCTCACCTCACTGTTTTTTACATTCTAAATCTTCTACGCGAAAAAAAATATATACAGCTAACTGTCTTACCTTAGAATTAAGCACGTCAATATAAGTGAGTTATCATACAACCAAATCAGATGACCGAACTAAATCACGCTACAGTAGTCCTGACTGGTGCCACAGGGGGTTTTGGCCAGGAACTTACGCGCCAGTTATTACAAGCTGGCAGCCATTTAGTCCTGAGCGATATCAAACAAGATTCTCTAGATGAGCAAGCTTCTAAAATAACCAGCGAAATCACTACAGGGAAAATAATTTCTTGTATTGAGAGCGATCTTTCTCACCGCGAAGGCTGCTTGAATCTCTACGATCGAGTTAAAGCATTAGATATACCCATTGATATTTTAATTAATAATGCGGGAATAGGATTATTTGGTCGGATGGACGAAGTTCCCCCTGATAAATGGGAACGGTTGATGCAGGTCAATTTACTAGCACCAATGCGGTTGAGTTCTCTTTTTGCTGCAGGGATGATCGAGCGCCAAAAAGGACACATTGTCAATATTTCTTCTCTAGCAGGTTGGATAGGTGCTGGGGGAATGGCTCACTATTCCAGCAGTAAATTTGGCTTGCGTGGTTTTAGTGAAGGACTTTTTAATGAAGTAAAAAGCTATAATGTTAAAGTCACTGTTGTTTATCCCTTTTTCAGTCGTACCCCTATTCTTCTCTCGGAACGTTATGGAACGCTAGCTCAAGGCAAGGAAGGTTTTCCTGAACGCTTCGCAACTAATCCAGCTAAAGTAATGGAAAAAACAATTAAAGCCATTGTTCGTAACCAACTTCATGTATTTCCCGATGGAGCAGCTCAAAGTTTGCATATTTTCAAGCAGTATTTCCCTGGGTTGGTTGATTGGATTAGCGATCGATTGATTTGAAATCAAAAGACAATCTAATATCAAATCTGGTTAAACAGTTATAGAATGGTTAAGTCAGGAGGGGTTAGGGGTGGGTTGACTCCTAAGAAATACCCTAGATATTTGTAGCAAACATTTATCAATTTGGTATTATACAGCATTTGTAAGGGTTAACGGCCGTTAACCCTTACAATATCTGGTAGTTATGTGTCAATCCTAGTGTTATACCTGAAAGCTGATAGCTGATAGCTAGTTAAAAATTAATTCCATTCAGCTAAAACAATTTTTCCAATAGTTCTACCCTTTTCAAGACGTTGATGAACATCCCGTAGATTTTTAGCATCGATCGGTTTGACTACCTCATTGCAAGTTGTAACAATTACACCATCTTCGATCAGTTGACTCAACTCATTAAGTAAATTGCTTTGCTCTGCCATATCTTCTGTTTGATACATGGAGCGAGTAAACATAAATTCCCAAACAAAGCCAGCACTCTTACTCTTCAAAGTATTCATATCTAGCGGTTGTTCGTTTTCGACAATGGAACAGATCGTGCCTTGGGGTTTAATCGCTTTAGTCATAGCTTGCCAGTGACCATCGGTGTCATTCAAGCACAGAATATAATCGACATTTTGATAACCAACTTTATCAATTTCTTCCGCAAGATTATTGCGATGATTGACCACCTCATCAGCACCAAGTTTTTGACACCAAGCGATAGTTTCAGGACGAGAAGCTGTAGCAATAACATTCAGCTTGGCTAACTTTTTCGCTATTTGAATCGCAATAGAACCAACTCCCCCTGCACCATTGATAATTAAAATTGATTTACCCGCATCTGCTCCTTTTTGATCAATATTCAATCTTTCAAATAGAGCTTCCCAAGCAGTGATACCAGTAAGAGGAAAAGCTGCTGCATGAGCAAAATCTAAATTCTGGGGTTTGCGACCAACAATTCTGGCATCCACTAAATGAAATTCGCTGTTGCTACCAGGACGAGTAATATCTCCTGCATAATAAACCTCGTCTCCAGGTTGGAATTCTGTTACTGCTTCTCCAACTTCTACCACGATACCTGCTGCATCCCAACCAAGAATGCGGGGTTCGGATTCAACTTTATCTTTAGGTGCGCGGACTTTAGTATCTACTGGGTTAACAGAAATTGCTTTAACCTGTACCAATAAATCTTTGCCTTTAGCTGTGGGTTTAGGAATTTCAACGTCTAATAGACTATTTTCGTTGTTAATCGGTAAATATTGAGTTAAACCTACTGCTTTCATAGTTTTTACCTCCAAATTTTAAATATTATGGCGCTACGCGCTAGGGAATAGGGAATAGGGAATAGGGAATAGGGAACAGGGAACAGTAGACTGTCAAAGGGTTTTCGGTGCGGAAACGCTCCGCGAACAGGATGGGTAAATGTCTTAACCTTAATGCGTAGTGCTATATTAGCTAGCTTATTAGGATCGGGCGAGGTTACTTCTTGGACTACGCCGGAATAACGTCGAACTTGCCATTCGTGCGTATATAGATGATGCTCTCCTCTGTTGCTTTAGACGAGACTTGATGCACCGACTCTTCCTTCAAGGTGAAATAACTGCCCGGCACCAAGGTCTTGAGATCGGTCTCACTCGTCACTTGGTACTGTGGTTGACCCTGGATTACCACAGCATGGAATGTCGAGCCGTGGCTACGTATCTTTCCAGTAAACCCAGCAGGTAGCTTGACAAAACTTCCGTATAATTGATCGTCCTGCGGGTTGCCCCAAAGAAAAGCTACCTTTTGTCCATTGGCAGAGGCAGGCATTCCGGGCTGATCGATCCAAACAATGTTCGATGGGTCCACATTAATCGGCTTGTCATCGCTAGAAAACGCCTCCTCAGTAGGAAGGACGAGATACGGCCCCTCATCGATCTCTATGTATGCCAGGTTGTTGCTGCCCTCGGCAGCGGTAATGTGCACACCTCCGGCTGGCTGTGTCCAGAAAGAACCCGTCGGCAGCCACATCTTCTCGGCATTCGGGTCATCGTTGTGAACTGTGCCGCTAATGGCCACTCCACGGTAGGTGATATTGTGAATGTGAGGTGGCGACGAGAAGCCGTCCACAAACTCTACGAGGAAGCCTGAAGGCCCGGAGCTAGTGCGATCGCCCCAAAGGGTACCAGCCCTCGGGCTTTGGTCTCCGCGGGCGGGGTTGAGCGGTCCCCACTGGACTTCGGACCTTAAGACGACCTCGGAGGTTGGCTTGGCTGCTGATTCCAGCTCTATGGTTTGGGATGTGACCTGGGAGCTAGTATAAGCGACGATTACGATGCTTATAAGTGCTAGTGCGAGTAATAGAAACGTTCTTATGTTCTTCATTTTGATCATTTTAATTTCTCCAAGAGCGTCAGACTACCCAATCACCATTACAGTCTTACTCTGGAGCAAATTATGATTTCCATGAGAGACTGCGGAACCGAGCAGATGAATTTAAAATCTGATGAGTCCTCGTCTGTATCAAGTAATAGAATAAATTTGGATGGTAAAGCAGTTTATTTGTGCTATATTATACAATAAAATAGCTAAGAATGCAAACTATTTTTGCCAAAATACAATCATAAACTAGAACTATGCGTTTGCATAGGATTCGACAGGAAAGGTAAAATTGGAGTGGCTCTGCGAGAGTGGGTTTCCCTTCCCTCCGATCCTGAAGGGAACGCCATATCTAATCGACCAAGAGAACAGAATATTCGATATTTCAAGCCTCCTTATTGCAGAGGTACTGATAACTGACTACCTAAAATACAATGCAAACCGAATTTAACTTTTTTCAGCACTGGTATCCTCTTTCACCTATTGAAGACCTAGATCCAGAAATCCCAGTTCCCGTCACTCTGCTGGGAATA
>NZ_JAAHGK010000474.1:0-5182 GCF_010672505.1 Okeania sp. SIO2B9
TGAATGATATTAGTAGACTAAGATTACTAAATTTTAATGCCACAAGCTAAGGTGTGAGTATAGTTAAGCATCTCAAGCTCATATAGATTTTGTTACCTTCTATCCAAGTGCAACAAAGCCTAAAATAACTCTTACGGTAGCGGAATTATCAAAATTACAGATATAAAATGCACTCACTTTCACAAATACTTTCACCTGACAGAGATATTAATCAGAAATTTGTATGAATGTGGTGCTTTGGAGAAAATACTGAAAATCAGTGAACCTATTCCACTATTTTTAACACGCTTATTTATTAACAGACTTATTTATTTAAGTAAAATGTGTTTGAAAAGCTGAATTTTTCGTTTTTAACTCTTAAAATATTTAGGACTTTTACTAAAAATCTGATTACTGGGATAGTTTCATGTCTTTTAAGATGTTTTAAACTAATTAACAATAAATAAGGTAAAAGTCTTAAATTTGGTTTTGACAACAATCTAATGACTTAATTTAATATTAGGTAACTTATAATCTTATAAATATAGTAGGACATTACAAATTTTTATTTATCTTTAAAATATCGGGAAAAGATCTGGAACACAAGGTAAGTTAGCGTGACTGTTGAATCCCGACCAGCAAAAAAATTAATTAGGAGGTTCTTGCTGTTCAACATATTCTTTGAATTTTTCAAGTGGCGTGCCACTACAACTAGAAATTTAATATAGCAGTTTTCGGTACATCAACGATCCCCCTAAAAAAGGAGGACTTCCGGTTTCCCCCTTGTCAAGGATAGGGTCAATTTATTGTCACTAGAAAAAAATTTATAGGGAGATGGGGACTCACCCCTAACCTCTCCCAGGAGCGGAATGTGGGGAGATTCTTATATTTGCTTGCACAATTTTTTGTATTTCTTATGAATATTCTCTGAGGACAAAGAATTAGTCCTGCCTTGTCAAGGGGGGTAGTAGGGGATCTCCAGCAGTGTAACTCACGCTTACTGAGAAATGTTATATCTGCTCGTCCAAAGCGCTTTTTTAGACCAAGAAACCTTGTGAATGGGGGTTAGACAAAAATTAGGCAAAAAAAGTCCTTAAATTATCAATCGAATTACTTTTGTTAATCTGAAAAAGGCCAATTATACTGATCTTACCTCTTAAATATATATATCTAAATCCAAAGAATTATATCCCAGGAAAAAAATGACTTTATCCTTCAAGCAATTGACTTTATATTTTTCTCTACTATCTATTGGTGGTGGCACAGGATGGTTGGGTCATCGTTATATCGAAGCCAAAGGTTTGACCATAAACTCTAATGTAATACCTGTAGTCAAGCAGCAACCGCCAGATTACCCGTCACCTTCAAACTCTGAAAATACTCTACTTGAACCGACTAACTATAACTTTATTGCTCAAGCAGTAGAAAAAGTAGGTCCAGCAGTAGTCCGTATTGATGCAGCTAAAAAGTTAACAACTCAAGTTCCAGAAGCTTTTCAAAATCCCTTATTTAAACGTTTCTTTGGGGAAAATTTGCCTATTCCAGAAGAACGCGTTAAACGTGGTACTGGTTCTGGAGTAATTATTAATTCTAATGGTCGCTTAATTACAAATGCTCATGTAGTTAGTGGAGCTGATACAGTTCAGGTGACACTGAAAGATGGTCGAGTTTTTGAAGGCCAGGTTAAAGGTGTAGACTCACTCACAGATGTGGCTGTAATTGAAATTGAGGCCACAGGTCTACCAGAAGTGTCCATTGGCAAATCAGAAAAATTAATTCCGGGACAATGGGCGATCGCTATTGGCAATCCTCTTGGTTTAGACAATACTGTGACGGTAGGAATTATCAGTGCTATTGGTCGTAGCAGTTCTCAAGTCGGTATTCCAGACAAACGAGTCCGTTTTATTCAAACAGATGCCGCGATTAATCCTGGCAACTCTGGTGGCCCACTTTTGAATGGCCGTGGTCAAGTAATTGGCATCAATACAGCGATTAGAGCTGATGCTCAAGGATTAGGATTTGCTATTCCGATAGAAACGGCAAAAAGAATTGCTGATGAGTTATTTGATAATGGGAAAGTAGACCATCCATTTTTAGGTATTTCAATGGTTGATTTAACGCCAGAAGTCAGAGATGAAATTAATAAACGACTAGACATGAATATTCAGCAAAATCAGGGTGTTGTGATTATGCGAGTTATAGAAGATTCTCCAGCAGCTAAAGCTGACTTGCGTCAAGGAGATGTGATTCAGAGAGTAGGTGGAGTGGCAGTTAAAAGTCCAGTAGAAGTTCAGCAACAGGTAGAACAAAGTTTAGTTGGAAAAGATTTAGCACTGGAAGTAATTCGTAATCGTAAGATTGCTACAATTCTCGTGAAACCCGATACTTTTCCCCTCTCAGTTGAATCGGAATAAATTTTGATTATGATTGAGGAGTCAGTCCTCAGGAGTCAGTCCTCAGGAGTCAGGAGAAAGGAAGAATTGAGTATGGAAATTATCTAGGGGTATTCCGTGAAAGGTATGTATTGAGTAGAGGTAGTTTTACGATAATGGTATAACCTGATTTCATATTGTAGCAGTTTAAGGGAAGGTGAAGACATATCAAAAGCTGAAAACTCAGGTAACGCCAGATTGTTCCTTCTACCTTCTTCCTTCTGTTATACATCTAAGTAGGATGTCATTATCATCAAAATAGTAGGGACGTTCCATGGAGCGTCCCTACAAAGGTTTCAGAAGAAGTTTGTATAATTTTTGGAGATATAGCGCTACGCGCAAGTTAGAAGTCAAAAGTCATGCATTCAGAAGTAATCTCTGACGCTCGTTTTTCCTAGGTCAATGCTCCGCAAACAGGGTTTAGTAGTGTCCTAACCTAAATCCGTAGTCCTATATCTGAGTTTTAAGCTTTTGATATGTCTTCACCTTTCCTTAGACTTCTATTATCTATTCAATTCAATATTTGACTATTATAGAAATACAGAAACTAAGTATTTTTTAAGTTTAACATTAGCTATTTATCAATATTTATCTTTTTCTTTTGGGTTTAAGATCCCGCCGTCTACACGGTATTTACAATTGGTTGAGGTTTGAGTCCCCATCCACTTCTTTCTTCTTCCTTCTTCAGCAAATATCAACTAAAACCATAAATTATGACAACTATTATTACCAGAACCCAATTAGAATTAACATTAACAGAAGTCGCAGGAACAATATTTTCTATTACTGGTAATGATACTTTTATTTTGACCGCTGACAATGGTCAAAACTTCTTTGTTGACCTTATAGATGAACTAAATACTTCAATCTTAGGCTTACAAATTGGTCAATCAATCACAGTAACAGGATTTATAAATTTAGAAGATAACCGATTAAATCTAATCAATACTATTCTGATTAACGATGATTCAACCAGACCTCCACCACCAATTGTCGGACTACAAACTATATCTGGAACTGTTGGTTTTGTAGTTGACGATCGCCAATTTATTTTAAATTCTAATGGTCAAATATACTTTGTTAACTTATTAGATGAATTTAATGCTATAGCTTTAAATTTACAGCCAAATCAACCCATCGCAATTTCTGGAACTGTAACTCTAGAAAATGGCAGAATAGATGTTAATAGTACCAGTATTATTGATGGTGTAAATATTCCTACTCCACCTCCTTTCATACCAGACGGTCAATTTCCACCAGGTTCCATTATTGGTAATAATACTCCTCAGTTTATTCAAGGCACTCCTAACAATGACACCGTTTTTGGACTAGGTGGTAATGATACAATTGATGGGCAAGCAGGTGAAGATAGTTTGTTTGGTAGTCCCGGGAGTGATAGTATTTTTGCGGGGATAGACAATGACACCATTTTTGGTAATGAAGGAGCTGATACCATTAATGGCGAAATAGGAGATGATAGTATTCTGGGCAATCAAGATAACGATCTTCTAGATGGTGGTGAGGGTAATGATACTGTTGTTGGTAATGAAGGTAGTGATGAGATAGATGGGGGTGGGGGTGATGATAGTTTGGTCGGCAATGTCGGTAGTGATAGTATTTTTGGTAATGATGGTAACGATAGTATTGGTGGGAATGAAGATAGCGATCGCCTTGATGGAGGGATAGGCAATGACAGTGTTGCCGGAAATGAAGGTAATGATACTATTTTTGGCAATGATGGTAACGATAGTATTTTTGGTAATAAAGATAATGACCGTCTGGAGGGAAATTCAGGTAATGATACTATTCGTGGAGGTAAGGGTAACGATATAGTTGATGGTGGTTTTGATCTTGATTTCATTTTAGGAGAGTTGGGCAATGATGAATTGAGTGGTGGAGAATCTGAAGATTTGATATTTGGTGGTAAAGATAATGATTTTCTTGATGGTGGTGGAGGAAATGATACCCTCAGTGGAGATTTGAGTAATGATACTATTGTTGGTGGTATTGGTGATGATTTGATTATTGGTGCAGGTCGTCAGTCTGGAGAAAATGAGATTGATTTTTTGACAGGTAGTGCGGGTGCTGATACGTTTGTTTTGGGTAATAGTGATGTTGCTTTTTACAGTGGTGCAGGTAGTAGTGATTATGGAGTAATTGTTGATTTTGATAATCTCGAAGGTGATGTAGTTATTGCCTTTGGTGGTGATGGAGTTGTGTTTAGTCCTTCTTCTATAGAGACTCAAGGAGGTACTGGAGTTTTTGTGGATGGGGATTTAATTGCGATTTTTATTGGTGTTACGGAATTGGAAGTTCAAAGTGGGTTGATTTTGATTTAGTAAGGAAGAGAGGATAGGGAGTTATATCATGTCCGGATGATTAGTTAGGGAAGAGTCAGTAGCAACTAACGATACAAAAGAATACACCTCCTTTTCATGGCGTGACCAAATTCTGGCCATGAGTCACGATTCGTTCTACGAGACTGGAAAACGCGAAGCTGCAGAGGAATGGCAAAAAGAAAATGACAAGGTATTTATTGAGGAAAAAGCGTTTGCCGATAAAGATATGCGTATGTTTGCATACACTTTTGGTAGTCGGAAATTGGAAGATACAAAGGATGTCTATTATGAGAATGATATGTATAATACATTGAAGTCAATCAAAGAAACTATCGACCCTAATTGCATCTTTTCTGCTGATGAATTTAGCTTAAGTCCAAATAATATCATGTCCATTTATATCGTTTGTGTAAACCCAAGGGTGAATATCTA
>NZ_JAAHGK010000475.1:0-5180 GCF_010672505.1 Okeania sp. SIO2B9
TCGCCCCTCCCCCTCCCAGGAGGGGCGAGGGGTGGGTTCCCTATTCCCTCTTTTCTGGAGATATCTAATATCCACTAGCTGCCATATCACATTCATAAATATAGTTAATCCTTTCAATTTTGGTAGTATAATTTCCATCAGGATATAAGGTAAGTAATCGTAATCCAGGTGGTTGTTTATCTAGAAAAAATTTATAATTTCCTGGTTCAAATTGAATACAAGTAGAAGGAGTTGATAAATAATGAATACCATTTATTTCCTTGGCAAATTCTTGATGAATATGACCAGACAAAACAATTTTTACTTGTGGATAACGATTAATTATACTTAAGAAATTTTCTGGGTTATGCAGAAGAATTTTATCCATCCATTCGGAATTAATTTTTACAGGAGGATGATGCAAAGCAATTAAAACTGGTTTATTTCCAGTCATTTTAATGTTATATTCTAACCACTCTAAACTTTCTGGAGAAATTTCACCATAAACACATCCAGGCACATTGGTATTTAGTAAAAAAAAGTTCCATCCACCCATTTCAAAAGATTTTTTCGCAGAAATAGGAGCAGAACTTAATACCCGTTCCATTGTGGGTAAATTATCGTGGTTTCCTGCTATCCAGTAAGTAGGAATGTTCAGAGGACTCAGTAAAGATGCTAAACGTTGATATGATTGAGAAGTTTCATCTTGGGAAAGGTCTCCAGTAAGTAGTAGTACATCTGGTTGAGGTTGCAACTGTTTGAGTTTCTCCAAGACTTTCACAAAAGATCTTTCCGTGGGAACTCCATACATTTTTCCCTGAATAGAGTCTGCAAATAGATGGGTATCGGTGATTTGAGCAACAAGCACAGAAGGTTGGAAAATCATTGTTACTGAGGAAATTTTGTGATAAGTGATACAGCAGTAAGGAAGAAGCAAGGAGGAAAAATCTTAGGTTGCCTAAGTTTTAAGTTTTAACCTTTTATCTGTCCTAACCTTTCCTGATACTGCTATCAGAGCCTTAAATTATTAAAATAGCTTCAAATATTTGTCCACAGTGCAATTCAAAACATCAATTTAAGTGATGTAGATCACATTTATCCTTGAACTTGCCATATATTTGTGGATGGTGTATTATAATAATTAAAGGTAATAATGGCGGCATGGCCAAGTGGTAAGGCAAGGGTCTGCAAAATCCTCATCCCCCAGTTCGAATCTGGGTGCCGCCTTTGAATAGACTGATCCTAACGTAGACGTTGGGCAAACGGATTGAATTCAGTAGCGAATGGTTCTTGGCCTTTACTGATTACTTATTCAAGATTGATTCGCCAAACTAACTTCGGTTTGGCTTTGTTATTCTTAAGTTATATAGAATCCGGTTATACAGTATATGTTTATAATTCTATCCATACTTCAATATTAAATCGGACCATCTCCCCACCTCCTTATCTCTCCCAACTATAATAATAAGTATTCAACCGGATTTGATATTATTTCTGCTTTGAGGAGAGGCTCATTCTCAATGAAAAATCCAGATTTGATGTGACTAATCATCAAGTGTTATTAACTGGTCAATTAAGAACAATAAAACTGGTAAAATTTAACATAAATAATTATTTTTCAAGAAACCTTCTCTACAAAATATATAGGGTTGCACATTATGGAATGATATTGCCAAAAATTAGTTTAGACTTTGACTAAAAAGAACCTAATATCAATCATTCTAGCAATTGATTAATCCAAAATCCTGTTCATCAAAAATCTAAAATCATTCGTCACTATGCAACGCCAAATATATTGTCAGATTAAATGATAATATTTAGATAAGTATAAAGTAACGGAAACAGGCTCATAAAAACACTAACTTCAAAGAAATTTTAGTGATAAATACCGAAATTATAGCAGTTTTCATTAACATAGAATACAGATATTTTTGGCTGAAAGTCAGAAGGCAGGAGGCAGAAGGCAGAAATTTTGTAGTCTAACTTTGTGAAAATGGCTATAATCCGATACACTTACTCAATTGATTCAACCACACATTGTCAAAAAAATGGTCGCACAAATACCTAATAGCAACTACGAAACTCAAACCCAAGAAATAGCAAAACAACTCCTAGCAGCAACTCAAGAAAAAAACAGTTCCTGGCTAGGCAAACTGCAAAATCAAATGCGGTGGGATGATAAACTCCTAGACTGGGCAATGGCGAACCCTGGTTTGCGAGTACAACTATTTCGCTTTATTGACTGTTTGCCAGCATTACACAGTAAACCAGAAATAGCTGCTCACCTCCAAGAATATCTGACTACTCAAGAAGTCGAACTACCAGAAGCTCTCAAAAAACTCCTCAACTTTGCCAACCCAGACTCAGTTCCCGGTCAACTGGCAGCTACCACTGTTGCGCCCGCAGTCGAAACTCTCGCCCATAAATACATTGCCGGGGAAAACATCAAACAAATAATCAAAACCCTAGAAAAACTACGGAAAGAAAAAATGTGCTTCACCGTAGACTTACTAGGAGAAGCAGTAATTACTGAAACTGAAGCAAAATCATATTTAGACCGTTATCTAGAACTGATGACTCAGCTCTCTCAAGCAGCTAAAAACTGGTCGTCAGTACCCCAGATAGACGAAGTAGAAGGCGAACAACTACCACGAGTACAGGTATCAGTAAAACTTACAGCATTTTATTCCCAGTTTGACCCCCTAGATGCTAAAGGCAGTCAGGAACGGGTGAGCGGACGCGTCCGTACCCTACTCCGACGTGCAAAAGAACTAGGTGTAGCAGTTCACTTTGACATGGAACAATATAGCTACAAAGACCTAACTATAGCTATTCTCAAAGAACTGTTGATGGAGGAAGAATTCCGCAAGCGCACTGACATCGGCGTTACTATCCAAGCATATCTACGGGATAGCGAAAAAGACTTGCAAGGAATCATTGACTGGGCAAAACTCCGGGGTTATCCTGTTACCGTTCGACTGGTTAAAGGTGCATATTGGGACCAAGAAAGCATCACAGCTTTACAACACGACTGGCCACAACCTGTTTTCAACGATAAACCAGAAACCGATGCCAATTTTGAAAAGCTGACTCAGATGATGTTAGAAAATCATCAATATATCTATTCAGCTATTGGTAGTCATAACGTTCGTTCTCAGGCAAGAGCGATCGCCATCGCTGAAGCTCTAAAAGTACCTAGACGTTGCTTCGAGATGCAAGTTCTCTACGGTATGGGCGACCAAATAGCTCAAGCATTAGTGGACAAAGATTATCGCATCAGAGTTTACTGTCCCTATGGCGATCTACTGCCAGGAATGGCATATTTAATTCGTCGTCTCCTGGAAAATACAGCTAACAGTTCATTCCTTAGACAAAGTTCAGAAAATGTTCCTGTTGAAGAATTGTTAGCGCCTCCCACTATTAACAGCAAAACAACAATTCACGATATTGTTAAACCTGTTTTTCCCAATGCTGCTGATAGCGACTATGCTGATGCTGCTCAACGAGAACAAGCTTATAATGCTATTGCTCAAGTACGACTAAAGTTGGGACAAACATATCTCCCACTGATCGACGGCGAATACATACAGACCGAGCAAATAGTAGATTCCGTTAACCCATCAAACCTGAAAGAGGTAGTCGGGAAAATTGGTTTAATATCTGTAGAACAAGCAGAGCAAGCAATTCAAGCAGCTAAAGCAGCATTTCCTAGTTGGCGGAAAACACCTGTTACAGAGCGAGCGGGGATATTACGAAAAGCGGCCGACCTAATGGAAAAACGCCGTCACGAACTTTCAGCATGGATGGTATTAGAAGTTGGGAAACCCCTCAACCAATGTAATGCGGAAGTTTCTGAGGCAATTGATTTTTGTCGCTACTATGCTGATGAAATGGAAAGGTTAGACCAAGGTTATAAATATGATGTCGCTGGAGAAACTGACCGTTATTATTATCAACCTCGTGGTATTTCTTTGGTAATTTCGCCTTGGAATTTTCCTCTAGCTATTCCTACAGGAATGACTGTTTCATCTTTGGTGACTGGAAACTGTACTTTGTTGAAACCAGCAGAAGTTTCATCAGTTATTGCTTCCAAGATTGCTGAAATATTAGTAGAAGCTGGTTTTCCCAAGGGAGTATTTCAATTTGTACCAGGAAAAGGTTCGACAGTGGGTGACTTTATGGTGAAACATCCAGATGTTAATAGTATTACTTTTACTGGTTCTCAGGAAGTCGGTTGTCAAATTTATGCAGAGGCGGCAATTTTGCGACCAGGACAAAAACACCTGAAGCGGGTTATTGCTGAGATGGGTGGTAAGAATGCGATTATTGTTGATGAGAGTGCAGACTTAGACCAAGCAGTTGCTGGTGTGGTGTATTCTGCTTTTGGTTATAGCGGACAAAAATGTTCTGCTTGTTCGCGGGTTGTGGTTTTGGCACCAATTTATGAAGCTTTTGTGAGTCGTTTGGTGGAGGCTACGCGATCGCTTAATATCGGAGATGCGGAGAAACCAAGTACACAAGTTGGTCCGGTAATTGATGCCAAGGCGCAAAAGCGGATTAAGGAATATATTGAGCAAGGCAAGCAGGAGGCTGAAGTTGCTCTTGAGATGGCAGCGCCAGATGATGGTTATTTTGTTGGTCCGGTGGTATTTAAGGATGTGTCACCCACAGCAACTATTGCCCAAGAGGAAATATTTGGTCCGGTGTTGGCGGTGATGAAAGCGCAGAGTTTTTCAGAGGCATTGGAAATTGCTAATGGTACGAATTTTGCTTTGACTGGTGGGTTATATTCTCGTACTCCTTCTCATATCGAACAGGCAAAAGCAGAATTTGAAGTGGGGAATTTGTATATTAATCGTGGAATTACAGGAGCGATCGTTTCCCGGCAACCATTTGGTGGGTTTAAGTTGTCTGGTGTTGGATCGAAAGCTGGAGGACCTGATTATCTATTGCAATTTTTGGAACCACGCACGATAACTGAGAATGTGCAACGGCAAGGTTTTGCTCCTATTGAGGGCGTGCAGTAGCTTACTATGTGTGCAGTGTGGCAGGTGTAGGGAGTGTGGGGAGATGGGGAGATGGGGAGATGATATCAAATCCGAGGGAATTGGACATAAAAAAATTCTCCAATCGTCATAACTACTAAATCTTTGTGATTCTTTATCCTATCTCTTGCCTAATTATTTAACTATTCAACCAGA
>NZ_JAAHGK010000476.1:0-5171 GCF_010672505.1 Okeania sp. SIO2B9
GAAAAATCAAGCTTTTCAAACACATTTTACTTAAACAAATAAACTTGTTAAAAATAGTTGGATAGGTTCTTCAATTCTTTCCCCCTACTGACTACTGCCTACTCCCTCTTTTCTTAAATAAAATACCTCTTTTAAAACATTAATCTTAGCTTTTCCAATTCCACATTTTAATTTTGTAATTGCTTCTAAGCTTTTCCAATTTTGACGTGGAGCTTCAGCAATAAGTTCTGTCGCTTTTACTAATTCAACTTGTTTTAGTTGACTATTTGGCTTTTCGATTAAATATTTAAGTGCTGCTTGAATTTCATCTTTTGTGGCAGTGGAAAGATTTACTTTCTCTGGTTCGGGTATTGGTTGGGGAGTCAGATAAAATACTTCTTTTAAAGCTTTGACTTTAGCCATCGTAATTCCACACTTTAATTTTGTAATAGGTTTAAAATCTTTCCAATATTGACGTGGTGCTTCATCAATACGATTTGTGGCTACTGCTAGTTTCACTCCTTTAAGTTGACTGTCTGGTTTTTCAATTAAGTATTGAAGTGCTATTTTAATTTCGTCTCTCGTGGCGGTTGAAAGATTTATTTGTGGTATTTTTTCCCCAGACAAAATTTTGCTAATTTTTTCAGTTTCTTCACTTTCATCAGCAATAACACACCAAACTTTTTCTAAACCAGCAGCTTCAGCTACGGCAAAAATAAAGGAGTTACCAATTACTTCATATTTATCCTCTTCAACTTCTTTCACAATTACAGGTATCCAGTTTCGCCCCCCACTTTCACTGAGAAATTTTGCCGTTGCTGAAATTAGAAATTCTGGCGCATCTATTCCATCCCCCGGTTCAATTTCATCAATATACAGATGTATTAACTTACCAATATTACTCAAATTACTCATTGTAAAAAATATTCCTTAACCAAATCTATATAATATGTGGGAAAATCAAAGAATTAATCAATGACTTGATATTGCTCTTCTCCCACTTTTTTCACAATTACAGGTACCCAGTTTCGCCCCCCACTTTCACTGAGAAATTTTGCCGTTGCTGAGATTAGAAATTCTGGGGCATCTATTCCATCCCCCGGTTCAATTTCATCAATATACAGATGTATCAACTTACCAACATTACTGAAATTACTCATTGTAGGAAATACTCCTTAACCAAATCTATATAATATGTGGGAAAATCAAAGAATTAATCAATGACTTGATATTGCTCTTCTCCCACTTTTTTCACAATGACAGGTATCCAGTTTTTACCATCTGTTTTATTCAGAAATTTTGCCGTTGCTGACATTAGAAATTCTGACGCATCTATTCCATCCCCCGGTTCAATTTCATCAATATTAGATGTATTAACTTACCAATATTAAGTAGGTCGGTGTTGAAAATTATCGTTATGAAAAGGCAGGAGGCAGAGGGCAGAAGGGAAGAGAGTTTTTGGCAAATTTACTTTTCGTTACTAACTTGTTGTTTTTTTGAACTGTTCTACTTACTCAAATTACTCATTGTAGAAAATACTCCTTAACCAAATTTATATAATATCCCTTAGCTATTTTATCTTTGTAAACAGCAGGTATATGAGAAAAAGCAGAATTTGCAATAGAAGCATAATTAGGAAGTTCAAATATATCTGTATTTTTGTTTGCTGCTGTATAGCGGGGATAAAAATATGGTCTAAGGGCAAATTGATGATTTGAATTTTCTTGAGCTTCTCTAATCAGTTTATTGATATGCAATTTAGCACCTTTCTTTTGAGCGTCCGTCATTTTCTCACCATTAAAAAAAATCGGTAGAGCTACTGGTCCGAAATCTTCATTTTTTCTTCTTGCTGCATCTTTTATTCTTGCTTTTTGAACTGCTGGAATATATTCTTTAATAGCTATAGCTGCATTTTCTAGGGAAAATAAGTTGTTATGTTTTGCTGGAATTAGCACTACATCTGCTGCATAAACAGCACTAACACTAAATATTCGCCAGTTGGGAGGAGCATCAATGAAGATATAATCATAGCTATTTTTTAGTGTGTCTAATAATTTGCTTAATCTATCAAAGGTAATTTTTTGCGCAACATCGTCCCAATCGCCAAGTTTTCCATGTACTGGAATGACATCAAAACCAAATGATTTTTTTGATTTTTTACTATTAAGTTTGTAGGGATAAATGACATCTGTGACATTAATATTTTTATCTACTAAACAATCATAAAAAGTAGGTGTACCTGGTTTTATTGCTAGAGAATTTGTCAGGTCTCTTTGATTAGGGTCAAAATCAACAATCAAAACTTTCTTATTATACAGAGATAAGGTTGCTGCTGTATTAACTGTAGTTGTTGTTTTTCCTACGCCACCCTTATTGTTATAAACTGCTACGGTTAATACTTTTTGTGGCTTATCAATTTTTTCTTTAATTGATGTAGCTATTTTGATGATATTTTCTGGATTAATTTCCAAACAAACTGTCGCCGGATGAATAACTTTTCCATGCTTTCTAAATAATTGAATGTGATTAGCATTGGTAATTATTCCCCACTTAACTGTTTGACAGTTTTCTGCTAACAAATACCGTTTAATTTGCACAACTGTCTTTTGATATTGTGTCGAATCAGGAGTTAAATTAACATTCCGAGCTTTCAATTCTACGAGAATATCTGGATTAGTCTTTGTTTGGGAAAATATATCATTTTCCGTACTATGACGGATAGCATAATCAACAGCATCAGTACCACTTCCTGTAGGAAAAGAAGGTACCTGCTCATTTAGTTCAAAACCTAAAAACTTGAATAATTCAGAAGCAAAAATCTGATTAACTTGAGCTTCAGATGCGTCCTCCGGCAGATTTTGACCAAAGCATCTACAAGGGCTTGATTTTTCACAGCACTATCCATCTGTCGTTAATTTTTTTGACTTTAACTATCAGCCTATCACGACAAGTATGGCAAAAAATCTCAATTTTATCTACTTACTTACATCTATATATATTTATATGCTCGATTAGCACTAACCGGATTAAAATTCGTATCTACAAATTGCACCGGACTATAAGTATCAATCCACAAATGAGCTCCACATCCAGCCGGGTTGTGAGGTCGATAAACAATTCGACAAGGACCTTTGATTTCTAGCTGATAACCATAGTTATTGTGATTAGTCTGCTTCACAGAAACTACTGGTTTGATATCTTTTAGTGGGTGATTTGCATTGCGCTGAATGATATGCTGATTAACATGAATCATAGTCGGTTTAGTACGCCTCCGCTTACACCAAATACCTTTCGGTCCTCTGGTACCAGGATAAATTACAGGCATTTCATTGTCTTCTGGCCCATAAATGGGAATTTTCCAGAAGCCATTTTCTTTGTAAGCATTTTTCACTCTACCTTGAGCCAATAATATCCGCAAACGTTGACCGGAAATACCCAATAAATATGCTGCTTCTCTAGTTCCAATAATTTTTTCTTGATCCATTGCACAATAGTTTTTTGATATAGAATTTTAATTAATAATCAAAAAATACTTTAACTTAATTTTCTAGCTAAAAACCACTAACTCCACAAAACTTAATCTAGACTTTCTATGTAAATAAATTTTTGAAAATTTATTATTTAACAAGATAAGGAAAATAATTCTTTCAGTTTATTTGGTTGCTGATCATATTCTGCATCCCTATTGCGATCGCTCTTACTATTGAACAATAAGTATAGCAATGTGCGCTGGCATATTTACACATTATTTTTTGTACACCTTTTCCCTTACTGCACTTTGAGCTAGACATTGTAAATACCTGAGCGCTCATTGCTATATTTGAGATTATTCAATTTTTATTTTGATAAACTGTTTTTCTACACTGCAAAACTTATGGCTTATTTACCTAGCGGGACTTTAGCAAAAAATACCTTAAAAATCGTTTTAAATCCTTGCTGTGTAATGCTTTAAGGTCAAAATAGCCTATTTATTGTACAAGCTAGATTTGAGCCATTTTTAGCCAGAGCAACGAAAACACGTTGCTACCGTTGAGTTTGAAGCCATTTTCAGCCTAAAAAATATCAAAGTCCCGCTAGCTCCTCCTCATTTAACAAAAAAGGCAAACTAGGTTTTTTTATTTTTTGATTCTTGATTTTAAGTGAAACTTGAGGTTAGAAATCAAGATTCTTCTTTCCTTCTGCTATCCTAATCTAAATAGGCAGTTATACAGTAACCCTACCTGTAATTTCTTTAATTTTTAACTTTTTACTTTTAATTTTTGACTTAAATTTATGCTCAGAGCTGGAATTGTCGGACTACCCAACGTCGGAAAATCTACCTTATTTAACGCTTTGGTTGCTAATGCTAAAGCGGAAGCTGCTAACTTTCCATTTTGCACAATTGAACCCAATGTTGGTGTGGTGTCGGTGCCAGATGAGCGGTTAAATGTGCTGACTAAAATTTCTAATTCTGCTCAAACTATTCCTACTAGAATTGAGTTTGTTGATATTGCTGGTTTAGTAAAAGGTGCTAGTAAAGGAGAAGGCTTAGGTAATCAATTTTTATCTAATATTCGAGAGGTTGATGCTATTGTTCAGGTAGTCCGTTGTTTTGATAGTGAGGATATTATTCATGTTTCTGGTTCTGTCGATCCAGTGCGAGATATTGAGGTAATTAATTTAGAATTGGCTTTGTCCGATTTAGCTCAAGTTGAGCGCCGAATTGAGCGGACTAAAAAACAAGCTCGTACCAGTAAAGATGCTCAGGCAGAGTTGGAAGTTTTGACAAAATTAGAGGGGATTTTAAATGAAGGTAAGTCGGTGAGAATGGCTGACTTAAATGAAGAAGAATTTCTGTTAATTAAGCCTTTAAATCTGTTAACTTCTAAGCCCATAATTTATGCCACTAATGTGTCTGAGGATGATTTGGCTAGTGGGAATGATTGGGTTGAAAAAGTCCGCAATATTGCTGCGGTGGAAAATGCTCAAGTTGTGATAATTTCAGCTCAGGTAGAATCAGAATTAATTGAGTTACCGGAGGAAGAAAGAGCTGATTATTTAGAATCTTTAGGAGTAGAAGAAGGTGGGTTGAAATCTCTGATTAAGGCAACTTATGAATTGTTGGGATTGCGTACTTATTTTACTACTGGAGAAAAAGAAACCAAAGCTTGGACGATTAAGGCTGGAATGTTAGCTCCTCAAGCTGCTGGTGT
>NZ_JAAHGK010000477.1:0-5162 GCF_010672505.1 Okeania sp. SIO2B9
TACTTTTTATCGCTAATAGTATAAGCTCCAAATCTTTCCAAGTGGGGGTTATTCATCTGAGCATCAAAAAAAACAAACTGTCGCTTTAGAGTAGTCATAAGGGGAGACTTGAGACCTTATTTCTTGATCAACCAAAATAATTACTTTCTCAGCTCCCTCGCAATGACAGTCATAGGTTGAGAGCGAGTTGAAGACTTAGTTTATAAATCAGTATCTAATAACTGAGTGCTAATTACTATAGATTACATCGACGACTTAACGCCAATTTCAAAAGTGCTTTATACTTTTTATCGCTAATAGTATAAGCTCCAAATCTTTCCAAGTGGGGGTTATTCATCTGAGCATCAAAAAAAACAAACTGTCGCTCCCTGAGTCGCTCCACCAACTTTACCATCGCCACCTTCGACCCTTCAGGAATATTGAAAAACATTGACTCCCCAATAAAACCCCCACCAATCACAATTCCTAAAATCCCCCCAGCAAGTTCATCTCCTTGCCAAGTCTCAAAACTATAAGCATACCCCGCTTGATTCAAAGCTTTGTAAATCTGCTTGAGTTCCCCAGATATCCAAGTTGTTTCTCGATCTGCACAACCTTCAACTACAGCCTCAAAATCCTGATTAACACCAACAGTAAAACGATTTTGATTAATTATACGACGTAGTGACCGTGGATAGCGAAATCTTTCATCCAAAGGAATCAAAGCTCGTTTCCTACTACCATACCACTTTAAACTATTCTCTCCATCATTCGCCATGAGGAAATAGCCCTGAGCATATCCTTGTATGATGGAGTTAATATCATATTCTATCATGGAATTACCATTAACAATTTATAATAGAAAATTTAAGATTATGCCTGAACCAATAAAACCAATTACTTTACCCACAGCAGAAAACCCCGAACAGGAAGGGGAATGGTTGCGAGCTTCCTTACACAAATGGCTCAATCAAGAGTTTATCCCGGAAAAAGTTAATGAGGACATTGCTAAAAGAGCGGCCCAAATATTTATTCGCCACCGTATGGAAGGAGAAAATGATTTAGGCTCATTGGTAATTGCTATTGTGACAGAAATGCAAGCCTTTGATTTTTCCCAGAGTTTTTATGGAGAGTTCGCGATCGCCAATGCTGTTAGTGACTTACTATTAGATAGTCTGGGAATAGAACGCTGTTGTGGACAATAAAAGATTTTAATATTCCCAGTTCTTACTTTTTTAGGGGGGGTTTTGGCATAATGGGCGCTTATTTTCCCATCTTTTATATCATGTCTTGATAATAGCGATGTGGAAAAAACTTTTTCTCTTGCTTCAACAGCAAATCTTTCTATTTTCCCTACTCCCCTACTCCCCTACTCCCCTACTATCCTACTTATCTTAATAATAAGTATTCAACTGGACATAATATTACAGGTGGACAAACTGATTTGTTTAACCCACCCCTAAATAAGAGATATAAGACTTTCAGCTAACCTGAAAGCTCAGTGTAGATAGCTATAAACTACCAACTAGACTTAACAACTCCTGGTAGAAGACCTTCGTGAGCCATTTCTCGGATAACGTTACGAGATAGTCCAAAATCCCGATAATAACCTCTTGGGCGTCCAGTTAACCAACAACGGTTTCGCACCCGAGAAGGGGCACTATTACGAGGTAATCTTTGGATTTGACGATGGATTTCTATTTTATCTTCTAAATCTTCTGCTTCTTCAAATTGCAGTTTAAGCTCTGCACGTTTAGCAGCATATTTTTCTACTAATTTTTTGCGTTTTTTCTCACGCTCGATCATGCTCTTTTTTGCCATGATTAGTTTCTTTAATTGCTCCAAATAATCGGTATCTTTAATTTTAAGGTATTAACCCAATCTCTAATAATACCATAGATTTTGTCAGGTGTGGTGAGATAGGGTGATGGGGTGATGGGGTGATGGGGTGATGGGGAGCTAGGGAGCTAGGGTGATAGAGTGAGTCCCCATCACTCCTAACCCGTCCCAGGAAGGGAATATCAAGAAAAATTTAGCAATGGCGCATCGGTTAGAACATTTTTTTATACCGAACCCGAGCGGATTTGATATTATATCAAGTTCGCTTCAATACTTAATCAAATAAATAATGACGGAGGAGTCAGGAGTTAGGAGAGGAGAAGAAAGTTTTGTATCACGCTATTCAACTAATACGGTATTATATTAAAGTCTGCTTGAACAATCTCACTTCAATTTAGTAGTTAGTAGTCAGTAGAGGATGTTAAACCCTTAAACGTTTAGTATTGCTAGAAATTTTACTACTTCCTACTCCCTACTCACTACTCCCTATTACCTCTATACCTCAAGTAGGTTTCTGCAAATCTGCGGTCGAAGGACATAAGTCAGCCAATATACATTTATCGCAGGCTGGATTTTTGGCCTTACAAACTGCCCGGCCATGAT
This sequence comes from Okeania sp. SIO2B9, assembly GCF_010672505.1. Taxonomy (NCBI): domain Bacteria; kingdom Bacillati; phylum Cyanobacteriota; class Cyanophyceae; order Oscillatoriales; family Microcoleaceae; genus Okeania; species Okeania sp. SIO2B9. Next base: position 2,422 of record NZ_JAAHGK010000477.1, read on the forward strand.
AAATTAATCGGATTGACCAATTTTCCCAATCAGGTTGAGGTAGTAACCGCATTAAATCTCGCTCTATTTTAATTGGATCGGAATGTTCTGTTAAACCCAATCTTTGACTTAACCGTTTAACATGAGTATCTACTGTTACCCCTACAATAATTCCATAGGCATGAGCTAAAACAACATTAGCTGTTTTCCTTGCTACTCCTGGTAGTTGTAACATTTGTTCCATCTGCTTTGGCACTTGGTAGTTGAACTTTTCAACAATCATTTGGCAAGTAGCCTTAATATTTTTGGCTTTATTACGATAAAATCCTGTGGAGCGCACTAGGTTTTCTAATTCTTCAAGATCTGCATTTGCTAGTGCTACAGCATCCGGGAATTTTTCAAATAAGGCAGGTGTAACTTTATTAACTCGTTCATCTGTACATTGGGCAGAAAGGATAGTTGCCACAAGTAACTGTACTGGGGTTTGATAACTCAGGGTACAGGTGGAATCTGGATAAAGACGTTTGAGACGAAGGAGTATTTCGAGCGATCGCTTTCGCTTCGCTGAAAATTTACGAGTTGTCACCATTATTGGGAAGGAAGATGGAAGAAGAAAGAGACAGAAAGGAAAGAATAAGGCGTTGCATATTTGTGGGATGAATTGTATGCTTGGACAAAAAAGAAGTATGAAGTATTAAGGATGAGATTTACCTGTTCAAAAAAGATTCATCCCTTGATTCAGCAACGCCCAGAAAGGAAAGAATAATTTATACCATAAGGAAGAAGGAAGAGGCAAGAGTAAGGAAGGAAAGTAAAATCAACCACTTTTTCCATCTATGTCTTTACTTATTTTACTCAAGAACTTAATTTTCGAAAGAAAAAAAGGACAGGACTGACGCATGAGGCACTAAAAAGTAGCATTTGAGATTGCTTTCCGTCCCGGAATGCTCCGCAAACCCTGTTGGTCGCAATGACAGAAATACCTTCTCATGCGTAAGTCCTAAAGGAAAAACGAACCTATCGTTCATGCCTACTTATACTATATCCGTTGAATAGTGCGATAGAACTCCGTTCCGCTTACGCGATGAACAAAAACTTTCTTCTCCTTTTTCCTTCTGTTTTTCTCCTGACTCCTGAGGACTAACTCCTCCTAAATATTCAACCGGACATGATACTATCTTTTACCTTTGCAGTAACGATCGCACTCCCTCCAGATTAGCAGTATCTCTAATAACTAAGAAAATTCCTAAACCTAACAATACTACTAAACCTGTCTGCATCACATTTTCCTGAATATTCATAGGTAAGGGTTTACCTCTTACTCCTTCTATGAGTAAAAATGCTAACTGACCGCCGTCTAAAGCAGGTAAAGGTAAAATATTAATCACTGCTAAGTTAATGCTAATCAATGCTGCAAATTGAAATAATTCCCCTACATTGTCTTTAGCAATTTTTGCCCCCATATCTACAATGGCCACAGGCCCGGCAAGTTGTCCTGCTGTCTGACTAAAGTTACTAATGAGTTGTCCAAAACCTTGAACTGTTAAAACTACAATCCTTTGAAATTCATTAGCACCGACACTAAAAGCTGCAAAAATATTGTCAGGGCGATTTCGCACTATGTCTCCATTGGAAATTAGTTGTACTCCAATACGACCTTTGCCATCATCTCCTAAGTCTGGTGTGACTTCAACAAATAGCTTTTGTCCGTCACGCTCAAGCTCCATATCCAAAGATTTATTCGGATTATTTTGAATTGTTTCTACTAGGGTAGTAATAGCTTCTTTGTCTGGGCCTAATTGCCGGTCGTTAACGGATAAAATAATATCATTTGCTTTAATACCTGCTTTAGTAGCGACAGAGCTAACGTCTGTAGCAACTGCTGGAACTTTTACTCCGGGAGCATAGTTAAATTCTGGTATGCCAATGATACTCACTTGAGTAACTAATAGAAAATAAGCAAATATTAGATTGGCAATTACTCCCGCACTGAGAACGATCGCTCGGTCGAGGATAGGGCGGTTGCGTAATAGGTCTGGGTCATCTTTGGGAATTGTACTATCGGGGTCATTATCGGGAAAACCCACAAAACCGCCAAATAGAAAGCTGCGGATAGCATATTCTGTTTCTGGCCCTTGATATTTCCATAATACCGGGCCAAATAAACCGATGGAAAAACGATTAACGTGGATTTTTTGGAGTCGAGCTGCTAGAAAATGGCCTAACTCGTGAACTACAATGAGTGCGCCTAAAACTGCGATCGCTAACAATACGGACATTAGTTATTCCTGTTAAGTTTCCAATTATATAAAGTTAAACCTTTATTATAGAACCTTGATGGGATCTATTAGGCATCTCCAGAAAAGAGGGAGTAGGGAGTAGAGGGAAAGAATTGATGAATAGGAGTGCCATAATTGATTTTATTTTTGATTATTGGAGATGTCTATTTATGTACTTACAGTAGTTTTGGAGTTGATAAGGTACAAAGTTTTAGGAGTTTAGGGAATAGAGATTAATATTAAACTTTACCTCACGGTTCCTCAAAAGTGCTGTAAATATAGGTAGATGATGAATATGGGGGCAAATTTTCACCTTTTTCCCCTATTCTATTTCTCGAGTTCCTGAGTTCACAGTCCTGCTCCTTTGCTAAAAACTCCTACCTTTGTCAAGATATCAAATGGGTGCATCTCATATTTGCAAAAATACTTTTTTCCTATATATTCCCTATTCCCTATTCCCTGTTGCCTGTTGCCTTTCGGAGC
>NZ_JAAHGK010000478.1:0-5132 GCF_010672505.1 Okeania sp. SIO2B9
TTAGCAGGTTTAACTTTAGGTGCAGATCCAATAGTTACTGCTGTTAGTGTAGTCTCAGCTTATGAAAATCGTCCAATACCAGCTTTAATTATCCGAAAACAAGCTAAAGGACATGGCACAATGGCTTATATAGAAGGACCCTCACTAGAAGCTAATGCCAGGGTGGTTGTTTTGGAAGATGTGGTCACAACTGGAGCATCAGCAATGCTAGCTGTTAATCGACTGCGAGAAGCAAGCTATCAAGTCCATCGGGTTTTTGCCCTTGTAGATAGGGAGCAAGGAGGTCGAGAACTTTATCAAAAAGAAGGTCTTCAGTTTGAGTCAATATTTACTATATCAGAGCTACAAGAAAATCTGAAAAATATTAGCCAGAAAAATGACGACTAAAGCAGATTATACAAATTCAGAATGGGAGTTATTGTTGCAAGCAATTACTTTGGTTTCGATGATAATTATTACCTCTGAATTTACACTTTTTTCGGCTGTTAAAGAAGTATTTACTTTTAACAAAGAAATTAAGCACGCTAAGTTAAATTATCAGGATAATCAACTGGTTCATAATTTGTTGGTAGATATTGCAGAAAAAACGACTCGAATAAATGAGATAGAAAATGCAGTAAATTTTACAGAATTTCTGGAAGATGCAGAAGAAAAAATTAAAGCTGCAGTAGCGATTGCTCATCTTAAAGCGACTCCGAAAGAAGCTCAAGAATACAAAGAATTTCTCTATGAAATAGCGACTCAAATAGCTAATGCTTCTGGAGAGGGAATATTTGCTACAGGACCTAAAATTAGTCAACAAGAAGCTATAGTTTTAGAAAGACTCAAAATGCTTCTTGAGCTGGATTAATTTAATTAAATTAGTTCCTGTGCAAAATGATTTGTATTATTTATAACTCAACTATATTTCCTGTTCACAACCCCTGTGTTTCCTACTTCTGCTAAATTAATCTTCTCTCCATTCTTCCCGACCAATTAAGTCAACAATATTGTCTATTTACCCCTATCAATTTGTTTGTTCGCCGATGGAGGTGCCTCAAAAGTAGTTTAGTCGGGTAGATTGTGGTTTGCCGGAATCTGGTTTTGTTTTTGCCTGTTTTAACCGTCACTATAGAACCCATTTGAGATCTATTTAAAAAGAGATGGGGAGATGGGGAGATGGAAGCAAATTTCAACCTGCTTGGTGCACTACCTGGTGCGCCGTGCGACGGTGAGTGCAGTACGCCCTTCGGGTTCCCAAGGGGCTGTGGGCCTCAGCAGGTTCTGCCCGATAGATGCCGCGCCGAATTGAAGCAACTGCCGTACGCAAAGCGTTTCTGTTAGTGTAGCTCCTCCGGAGGAGGAAAGAGATACCCGAAGGACCCGGGGTATCATCCGCTTTTGGCCCTATTCTAGTTCCTGAATCTCCTGACTTCATCACCGACTGAGTTCTGAGGACGGCAGCCAAAAGCACATACCCCGTGCAAAGATACGATCGGGGGTTCTATAGAACTGCTAAATTTAATAATTCTTCATAAATCAACAAGTAAAGAATTTTAACTTCCCTGGCGGGAAGTCCCGCGCTCTCCCGAAGGGGAGCGGAGGGATGGGAAAGCTAGGGCCAAGAGTCGGATACCTCCACAAATAAAACCTTCCTATACCCTTGACAAGCTAGGAGGTATGCATGTTATTATCAATGTCAACACAGGGGGAGGACATCACCTCACACGAAACAGCGGTTATTTTTTTCATGACTGAAGAATCCCGCGTTGTCGCGCTATGCGCAACGTCGGGAGTATGTCAATATACAACTTTCCTGAATGATGAGGTATTATTTAGGATAAATCTCTTTTCCCTACAGTAGGGTGTGTTTTCGGCTGTTGCTGACATGAAACGCTGCGCGACATGAAAAGCGTTTCGCTGCGCATTCATGTCGCGCAGCATTCCGTAGGAAAGCGAAACGCACCGAAATATTTGGAATAGGCTAGATAGACGGTGCGTTACATTTCATTAACGCACCCTACTGGGCTTTTTGATTACCCTCAATCCAATCCCAAAAAAGTGCTATAGTAAAAGACTAAGCTAGGGGTGCCTAGATATTAGGCTGAGAAATACCCTTAGAACCTGAGACTGGTTAATACCAGCGGAGGGAAGCTGTTTATTAAAGGAATGAATATATGCGGACAGAATGGATCGCCAAGCGTAGTGGACACAAAAATGTCTCTCAAATGCACTATGCTCGTCAGGGAATCATCACTGAAGAAATGGACTTTGTGGCCCAACGAGAAAATCTCCCTGCTGAGTTAATCCGCGAAGAAGTAGCAAGGGGACGGATGATTATCCCTGCTAATATTAATCACACTAATTTAGAACCAATGTGTATTGGCATTGCTTCTAGGTGTAAAGTTAATGCTAATATTGGTGCCTCTCCCAACACTTCCGACATTGAGAAGGAAGTTGATAAACTGAAACTGTCTATTAAATACGGTGCAGATACCGTTATGGACTTATCCACAGGTGGCGGTAACTTGGACGAAATTAGAACTGCCATTATCAACGCTTCACCAGTTCCTATCGGTACAGTACCAGTTTACCAGGCAGTAGAAAGTGTTCATGGCAGAATTGAAAATTTAACTGCTGACGACTTTCTTCATGTTATTGAAAAGCACGCTCAACAAGGGGTAGACTATCAAACTATCCATGCCGGAATTTTAATCGAGCATCTACCTCTAGTCAGAAGTCGTATCACTGGTATAGTTTCCCGTGGCGGTGGAATTATTGCTAAGTGGATGCTACACCACCATAAACAAAATCCTCTTTATACTCACTTTGATGACATCATTGAAATATTCAAAAAATATGATGTTTCTTTCAGTTTAGGGGACTCTTTACGACCTGGTTGTACTCACGACGCTTCTGATGAAGCGCAATTGGCAGAATTAAAAACATTAGGTCAATTAACTCGCCGTGCTTGGGAACATGATGTCCAAGTTATGGTAGAGGGTCCAGGCCATGTACCGATGGATCAAATTGAATTTAATGTTAAGAAACAAATGGAAGAGTGTTCGGAAGCACCTTTCTATGTTTTGGGTCCATTAGTCACAGATATTGCTCCTGGTTATGACCATATTACTTCTGCTATTGGCGCGGCAATGGCAGGTTGGTATGGTACAGCGATGTTGTGTTATGTTACTCCGAAAGAACATTTAGGTTTGCCTGATGCTGAGGATGTGCGAAATGGGTTAATTGCTTATAAAATTGCTGCCCATGCTGCGGATATTGCTCGTCATCGTCAGGGAGCAAGAGATAGGGATGATGAACTTTCTGCTGCTCGTTATAATTTTGATTGGAACCGTCAATTTGAGTTATCTTTAGACCCAGATCGAGCTAAGGAATATCACGACGAAACTTTGCCTGCGGATATTTATAAAACTGCTGAATTTTGTTCTATGTGCGGACCAAAATTCTGTCCGATGCAGACTAAGGTTGATGCTGATGCTTTGACAGAATTAGAGAAGTTTTTGGCTCAAGAAAAAGAACCTGTAACTCAAAGTTAATATCTATTTGGCTAATCTATTTTAACTTGTCCTAACCTGAATGCGTAGTCCTATATCTTCTATGAATCCGCAGTTTTCGGATTGAAATACACGCTCTGATCAACACAGAGACTGTTTGACATTTTCAAAGTTAGAACAAGTTTTAGAACTGGGAAACCATAGATCGGCGATGATTAGTTGAGAACCATATAGTTTACACTTGTACTCTAGCTGTCTACGAAACTCATAAAATCCCATATCTGCTATAGCTTTAGCTAACTATAGAACCCATTTGGTATCTTTGCGGTGCGTAAAAATTTTTGAGTTACTCAAAGGTTCTTACTTAGAGGCAATACAGGAAAAAGTGGATGCGATCCCGCGCCCTTCGGTTATCTCTTTCCTCCTCCGGAGGAGCTACGCTAACAGAGAAAATTTGCGTACCGCAGTTGCGTGACTTTTGGCGGGGTGCCTATCGGGCGGACGCTGGTTCCGCCCACAGCCCCTTGGGAACCTGCAAGGCGCACTGCACTCACCGTCGCACGGCGCACCTGGTAGCGCACCAATCAGGTTGAAAAATACTCGCTCCACACCTCCATCACCCCATGCTGACAAGGGTAGATTTTTCATCACCCTCGGGTATGGGGCGCGAGTGTAGTCCGAAAGGAGAATACAGCTCTTGCGTGAAGTTTGCAGCGTCGGGTCAGACCAGACCCTGTACTCCCCACACTCCCCATACTCCCCCTGTATTTCTAAATAGGGTTTGCGCTCAAAAGCCTGAAAATGGTTGACTTGTTATTCAAAGAAAGCTGATCATAATCAAAATTTATCATTATTAATTCAACTATAAGTTGAAATGATTAAATAGACCGCAAAAACAGTTTTTGGAGCAAAAAAGTACAAAAAAAGAGAAAAAGCCTCTTCCGGTGAGGGTGGAAAGGTTAATTACTAGAAAAGTAATTGCGATCGCGCAGCGGAACGGAGTTCTATCGCAGTTGTGGAAGTTTCAGAAAGTTTAGCCATCACTTTTCCGAGACTAAATCCTCTTTTTGCTTGCCCAAATTTACCCTCAACATGGTTCCGTAATCTTTCATCTAACTGAGCTTGTTTCTTCGTTTGTTTATCAATAGAGTTGTCGCTAAATAGAGGGAAAAAATCGCTCCAACCTAGACAGAGCAATCATTCCAAGGCTTTTTAGTCTCCAATAGCTAGAATCCTTATAGAACAAGGTTTTTGGGGATTTTTTAAGTTATAAAGCGACAAGTCTAATATTTTTGGGTGGTCTCCCCAAGGGAGGACTGCCTTGTCTGTACATGGTGTGTGCAGTTATAGATACCTGGAATAAGAGTGTATTTTAGCTCAAAATCAAGTACAATTTCCAATCAAAAATGCCTTAAATCTTTACTATGTAAATTTTTGAGATTTATTCAGCAAACCCTAAATAGAACCAATTTGGAATCTATAGAACTTTGGTTTACTCTGCTGATGGTAGAGAAAAAATAGCAAAGGATATTAAATTTCGGCGTTGGTAAATCAAGAGATGAAACTTTCAGACTAATCCCCTTCTGACTAACTCTAAATGTTTAACTAGATTAAGTAATGGGTATCACCCCTGCGAGA
>NZ_JAAHGK010000479.1:0-5122 GCF_010672505.1 Okeania sp. SIO2B9
AAATTCAAAAAACAATACTATCTACATTATATTGTAGAGGGTTCGTATACAACACTCTTACCGCTCATTACTCTAAGTTGATATAGCAACTCTCTAAATAATTTGTAAGAAATTAGTAAAATAACTATTATCCCTAGACTTCCCTTGCGTATTAGGTATGTAGGTGGTGCGGTCATTTCAGTTATCAGGCACGCCTCCTCCGGAGGAACTGCGGACTTCAGTACCTCTGCAATCAGGAGGCTACGAAAATACGGAATTTTCTTTTCTCTTGGTCTCATGGATATGGCGAAGAGACCTGTTCTTACAGACCCGCTCCGAAGATCGCCATCCCACCCTACGGGAAGCTCCGAAGATCGACTGCTTTTTATCCTCTTAAAAGAGGAGGCGTAACTACCCAAATTTTTCGGTAAGCTTTTTCACCTAAAACCTACCACCTAAAACCTACCACCTTCTTCAATTTAATAAGTGAATATCAATTATGTTAAATAATTCTGATTATGTAGAACTACAACCTCTAGAAAGTGATGAATTTCTCCCTCCTCTAAGTCCTTGGAGCAAAATAGGAGGAATGTTTTTAGTAGGAACATTTGGTGTCGCTATTGCTCTAATGAGTGTAGTAAAGTACAACCCTACTGTAAGAACTGAAGCAATTGCTCGACCAACAGGAGACGTAAGAATTGTTCAGGCACTTACAGAAGGTAAAGTTGAAAGTGTAGAAGTAAGTGAAAATCAAACTGTTGAGATGGGAGAGACCATCGCACGCATAGATGAATCTGCACTTAATCGCCAAAAAAATCAACTACAGGAAAAAATAAAACAGTGTGAGGTAGAACTAGAACAGATAAATCAACAAATTTCTGCTGTAGAAGTTCAAATTTTAGCTACCGCGAAACCTCAGACTTTTCAGAAATCTAGATCGAGTACAACAGCAAACAATAAAATAGATAATGCATCTGTTGAATCAGCCATTTTAGATTTATCTCAATCTTTACCTACAGTTGCGCAACAATTTGCTAAGGATCGACGAGACCTAATTGTGAAGCGGACAAAATTAATTAAAGATTTGACTGCAGGTACCAGAGAACTAGAAAAAGTAGATATTAAACTTGATAATAGTGTAATTCGAGTCCCTGTAGATGGTACTATCTTTAAACTATCTTTGCGTAATCCTGGGCAAACTGTAAAGTCAGGAGCAGCGATCGCTCAGATTGTTCCTAGTAATGCACCTTTAGTATTTAAAGGCAGAGTAACAGCAGCAGATATTGCTAGGGTAAAAGTCGGCCTACCTGTGCAAATGAGGATTTCAGCGTATCCTTTTCCGGACTATGGTATTCTCAAAGGAACTGTCAATTCAATTTCTCCAGATGCTATCACCTCAGAAGCACTTCGTGAAGCTTATTATGAAGTGACTATAGAACCTGAAAAACCTTACTTAGTTAGGAGCGGTCGTCAATATCTAATCCAACCAGGAATGGAAGGTCGAGCTGATATAATTTCTTCCCAAGAAACCGTGTTAACTTTTGTTCTCAGAAAGATTAGGCTATTAAGTGATTTTTAAGTTTTTATTTCCTTTGTGTTGGGCAGAGGAGGATGAGGAGTCAAAAATATTACTAGCGAATAATCTGAAAAAATTTGGTATAATTAATATCAATTTTTCTAATAATTTTATAGATTAATTGCTAAGATACTATTTTACACCTTTTCCTACTTTTTTCCATAAAGAATTGTTGAAAATACCTCTCTAACACCTACTATTTTTTTACATTTATGTTTATGTTTGAAAAATTTATCAGTAAAGTTCAGAAGTAACTTGACAAATATTTTTTTATCTGGATTGAAATTTAAACTCTTTACTATAATTAGTATCTCCGATTCCTGAAATAATCATTAGGTATAGTACACACTAAAGTTGCAACTTCAACAGTTGTTTTTGTTGAATATTTTAAGTTTAATTTAATGTTTTTACTGAAGAAAGTAATAAGTGACTAATTTATCTAAAAAAATATACTTTTTTTGACGAAAAATAGTATTTGTAAAGAACTATCAGCATTTGTGCTTAGATTGTTTTTTTACATTAAAATTAAAATAAATTTAGTAGTTATACTGAAGTATTATTTCTACATTTAGAAAAAGTTTTCCTAGCATTTTCAATAATTAGATAGTACAATAAAGGATATAAACCCTACACAACAATAAAAGAAAATTGATAATGAAGACAATCATTACTATCTTAGGTATTGGTGCAATCTTGCTATCTTATACTCCTACTACTAGAGCACAATCAAATAATCCTCAAATTGGAGAAACAACTCTTTCTGGAGACTCTCTGAAGACAGTAGAAGGCAGATCCATTAATAAAGATAATTACAGCACATATACTGATGACCCAAAATCTAGTAGCTCTCCTACAAATGGAATTAAACCTTATGAACTGCGTCGTCAACAACAAAACGTAGAAGTGATACCAGGAGTCTCGATTCCTGTAAACTCAGATCTGCCTAAATCAGAAAATCCTCTAGAAAATACCCTAGAAGGGGATAAACGAGAAGAAGGATTCAAACTAAAATTAGGAATTTAGAAATAATTGATTTATTCAACTTTTTGGGAATACTTTGCAAATTATAGATTCAAATGGAAATAACGGATGGGGAACTGAGAAAATCAGTTCCTCATTTTTGATCGAGGTTTTCTTGAGCGGGAGAGATGGGGAGATGGGGAGATGGGGAGATGGGGAGATGAAGGAGTAGTAAACATAATGTCCTTGTGATCAGCTAAAAATCATTTAGATTCTACAGCATATTTCGGGCAAATGAGGTACAGGGTAAATGATGAAAATATTGTAGTGCGGGCATCTTGTCCGCTTCGGGGTGTACCTCATAACAACAGAAAGCGCTGTATATTCCCTGTTCCCTGTTTCCTTTGAAAAAAATTGAATATATGAATAGTTATAAATTTCCAGACGATTTTATGTGGGGAGTAGCTACCGCTTCCTATCAAATAGAAGGTGCCGCCACAGAAGCAGGTCGCAAACCTAGCGTCTGGGATACCTTTAGCCAAACTCCAGGAAAAGTGTTACATGGCGATACAGGTGCAATAGCTTGCGACCACTATCATCGTTACGAAACAGATATTAGACTTGTCGCTTTAATTCCTTAAAAAAATCCCAAAAACCTTGTTCTGTAAGAATTGTAGCTATGGGATAGCAAAAATGCTGGGAATTATTGCTCTGTCTAGGTTAGAGTGATTTTTTTCCCTTATTTAGCGACAACTCTATTAGACTTGTCGCTTTAATTCCTTAAAAAAATCCCAAAAACCTTGTTCTGTAAGGATTGTAGCTATTGGCTGTAAACATGCTGGGAATTATTGCTCTGTCTAGGTTAGAGTGATTTTTTCCTTTATTTAGCGACAACTCTATTAAACTAATGGCGCAACTTGGTGTCAAACATTATCGCTTTAGTATTGCTTGGCCACGCATTATTCCTGATGGTCGGGGTATAGTCAATGAAGCAGGGATAGATTTTTATCGCCGTTTAGTAGACTGTCTGCATCAACACAATATTACTCCCCATGCAACTCTATTTCATTGGGATAGTCCTCAAACCTTGGAAGACTTATATCGGTCTTGGCGTAGTCGGGAAATGGCAAAAGATTTTGCAGACTATGTAACTGCTGTGCTAAGTCGGTTGGGCGATCGCATCACTAACTGGATAACTATCAATGAAATTACTTGTTTTACGCATCTCGGTTATGCCGTCAATTCTGACCTTTCCCACGCTCCAGGTACTCTGGTTAATACCAATAAAGAAGTCTGGCAAACTTCCCATCATGCTTTACTGGCCTACGGGTTGGCTATTCAAGCTATTCGTGCGGCCTCCCCCACACCTTGTTTGATTTGTTTAGTTGATAATATTTCTGTAACTGTTCCCATTTCTGAAACACCAGAAAATATTAAAGCTGCTCAACAAGCATTTCACCTTTAAGGAAGAAAAATTTTTTGATAAGACAGGTTGGTATTTGAAAGAAGGTAAAAAACAAAAGGCATAATAGATAAAGATGAAAATCCTAATTTACCAACACCTCTTTATTTGGGGTTGGTGATTAGGTAATGCCATTAAATATTTATGAACGGTACAATTATAGTTTTTTTCATAGATATTTGAGACAAAAGCATTACGCATTCACCAATGCCCTTTATTTATACTTACCTACTTACCACTAAATTTGTGAAGGGGAAAAATCAAAAATTTTTCTTGTCACTTAAATAACTACCTAAAACCTAACACCTTCTTACTCACCTTTGATTTGAGCCATCATTGCTGCATCATCCCAATAAGAAGATACTTGTTTAATTTTGCCATTTTCATTAATTTCAAATATACTAATTCCCTCTGCAACTCCCTGATTACCATTTTTTCCCACTCCTTGCATCGTCCATTTAACTGCTGCTCCATTATCTACAATAAATATATTGTTTGGTGTCAATTCTAGTTGAGCAAAAATCATTGATAATAGCCCAAAGAATTTCTGATAATCTGACTGTACATTGCTAGGTGGTTTACCCACAGGGTCATAGATAACACCGTCTTCAGCAAAGTTTTCTACCCATGCTTCGGCATTCATCGCTGCCATATTTGTAAAATAAGAATTGACTAATGTTTCGATAGTTTCTTTTGTCATTTTCGAGTTTTCTTTTAATCGGGGTTTTTCATCTAAATCATATTTATGATACCAAGTTGAGATAATTAGTTACAATCAATTTTTTTTCATGGCCAGATAAGCTGATTCAGAATATAATCCTAAATTCGGTTTATAGAGCATCCTTTTATGTAGACAGGGTTTAGGGGAAATGAGGTGAGGGTTGAATCTTACATCCTATAAAATATCTTTAATAACCAGATTTTGTCTAATTTATGATATTTAATTTCAATTTTAACTTCTGGATATCACTTTTTTTCCGGGATTCACTTTCTACAATTAACCACCTTTGTTTGACACCCGCATAAGTTACATTTTGCTCCAACCATTTATATCCTTTTTCTTGAATAATCCTGGTTATTTCTTGAATTTATGGATCTGTTTCCGGGGGGATTGTTACTTCTTCAAGGTCTAATTCAATTACTTC
>NZ_JAAHGK010000048.1:0-13204 GCF_010672505.1 Okeania sp. SIO2B9
TTTCAAGAATCTTTCACAGAAGCATCCTCAACAGAAGCTAAAGGTTCTGTTGAGGATGCTTCTGTGAAAGATTCTTGAAGAGAGAGTTAGGAGTCGGGGAGTCGGGGAGTCGGGGAGTCGGGGAGTCGGGGAGTCGGGGAGTCGGGGAGGTTGAATATTGAAGTAATTATAGAATGATCAACACATACGATATAACCGGATTATATAAAAATGATCTTCATCTATCTTGAGAATATATCAAATTATTCCCTCCTCTGTAGGGACATTGCATCCAACGTCTTTACTATTCCCTACTCCCTAATTTGTTTTTGGCCATGAATCAGACTCAAATGCAACTCAATAAATTCTGCTTGGGGGGCTTGAAAACTTTTATGGCCTCAGCTTTTTTATTTTTGTCATCCTTGACAATTGATGCTAACTATGCTTTTGGTGTAGAAACTTGTCAACCCCCTGCTAATGACGAATACTTACTGGTAATAATTACAGAGACATCAGCAGCTCAAGATATAGTTAGACGGAGTTTACCGCCAGATATTATCATCGAAGTCTGTCGCTACATCGACCAGACTGTTAGTAGTATCCGAGGTTTTGATGACAAAGATGTGGCTAGTGATTGGGCGCGTTATATTCAGGACATTGTAGGGTTGTCTGCTTATGTGGTGAGACCTAGTGAAGAAACAACTCTATCAGATACTTCATTGCCAGCGCCTCCAGAAATAGGATTTAATCCTCAACCCCTGGGTACGGGTTTTGCAGTTTTAGTCGATTATAATAATCAACCAGAAATTGCTCTACAGTTAGAAAGAAGTTTAGGGCGTAATGTAGGTTTAGTTGCCTATGGACAAAAACCTTTCTTATTGGTTACATATACTAAGAATAGGAGAGCTGCTACAAACAGTTTGTTCAACTTAAGCGATCGCGGATTTTTAGCTTTTGTTGTGGATAGTAGTCGGGTAACATTAATTAGTCCTAGAATTAAATCAATCAATAACTAAAACTAGCAATCCAAGATACAGCTACTCCTAGAACAAAACCTGCTATTACCTGTACGGGAGTATGGCCTAATAACTCTTTGAGACGGTCTTGACTGAGATGGTGGTCTTCTTGGAAAAATTCATCGATAATTTGATTGAGAATTCGTGCTTGTAGTCCGGCGGCTTGACGAACTCCTGCTGCATCATACATGACTATGATGGCAAAAACTAAAGCCAGTGCAAACTCTGGACTCCCCCAACCTTTGGCTTGACCCACTCCTACTGCCAGTGCAGCTACAAATGCAGAATGAGAGCTGGGCATTCCTCCTGCTGTGACTAAAGCCTGTAAATTAATCTTACCATTTTGAACTAACTCCACCACTACCTTGACGACTTGGGCTATTCCACAAGCTAGGAGAGCAACCCATAGAACATGGTTATCCATGATTTCGCCAATATTTTGCATATTGTACTCCTAGTTACTGCGACTGACAATAAAATCTGCTAAGGCTATTAATGGCATGGCCTTTTCTCCAAAAACTTCTAACTCTGCCTTGGCATTCTCAATTAGTCTTTGAGCTTGACACCTAGATTCTTCTAATCCCCAAATAGCAGGATAGGTAGCTTTTTGAGCTTCTATATCCTTTCTGGCGGTTTTCCCTAGCTCTTCTGTAGTGGCAGTAATATCGAGAATATCATCAACTATTTGAAAAGCTAGACCAATATTTTGAGCATAACGGGAAAGTCTTTGTAGATTAGCTTGGGAAGCATTGGCAAGTATTGCTCCACAGACTACGCAAGCTTCTAAAAGAGCACCTGTTTTGTGAGTGTGGATAAAATGTAGTGTTTCTTCAGATACCTCTGAAAGTCCCTCTGAAGCCAAATCTACTACTTGGCCTCCGACTAACCCTGCTGCTCCCACAGCTTTTCCGAGACGAGCTATTACTTGTAGCACTTGCTGGGGTAGGACGTTCTTAGTTTGAGTAGCTACAAACTCAAAAGCGTAACTTAACAGACCATCCCCTGCCAGAATAGCAATATCCTCACCATAAACTTTATGATTTGTTAATTTACCTCGGCGATAGTCGTCGTTATCCATTGCGGGTAAGTCATCGTGGATCAATGACATAGTATGGATCATTTCTAATGCACAGGCAGTGGGCATTGCCATCTCTATATTTCCGCCTGATAACTCACAACTAGCCAAACAAAGAATTGGACGTAACCGCTTACCACCTGCTAATAGGGAATAGCGCATTGCCTCATAAATTTTGTCTGGATAGACTACGGTAATAGAATTGTCCAGAGCTTTTTCAACCAGAGCTTTTCGCTTTGCTAGATAGGTAGATAAGTCAAAAGTTGTATCTATTTGAAATTGAGGGAGCATGGGATTAATATTATGGCCACTATTTGGCATTAGCACCATAGATTATACACTTTATTGGTGGAAATCCTGAAAATTTATTTGAAGAAGGTTTTAGGTAGTAGTAGACTGACACAGCTAAGATGGGGAGATGGGGAGATGGGAAGATGGGGGGATAAAGATACCTAGAAACAAAAATCTATTGCAAAGTTTTAGGTGTACCACTCCAGTAGGTGGGTGTTATACAGAATCCGGTTATACAGTATATGTTGATAGTTCTATCCACACTCCCCTACTCTCCCAACTATATGACAAATTCTATAGTAACTGCCTGGTTGGTGTTTGATAATTAGGGCTTACCGTTCAAAGATAAAAGCATTGATATATAAAGGTTTTAGCTGTTTTTGCTTGAAAAAAGTGCGCCTGTTTTCGCTCAAGAAAGCTCAAAAAACTAGCATTTTGTGCAAGAGTTGGGCAGAAAAATTAAGGGACAAAACTTAGCTCCTACCTCCTCGCTCATTCCCATTTCTCCCCTCCACGGTCGGGGGAGGGGCGAGGGGTGGGTTGTCTCCTGTCTTCCCCTCCACGGTCGGGGGAGGGGCGAGGGGTGGGTTGTCTCCTCCCCTCACCCATAAGACTTTTTCAGCAAACCCTAATTACCCGATGTCCTAACTATAGTGGTGAATGCTATAAATAGCAGGATTCAATAGCGTTAAGAGCGATTATTCGCCAGTGAATGTATATTATTCTTATGTTTACTACTCCCCTGCTCCTCTACTCCTCTACTCCTCTACTCCCCACTCCTCTACTCCCCCACTCCCTTACTCCCCTACTCGAGTAAACTACTCCAGCGTTCTACTGTATTTTGTAATAATATTGCTACAGTCATCGGGCCTACTCCACCAGGCACGGGAGTAATAAATTCTGCTACCTCCGCTACGGAGTCAAATTGAACATCTCCTACTAACCGACTATTACCTGCCTCATCTGTGACTCGATTAATTCCTACATCTATTACTGTTGCTCCTGGTTTGACCATCTCCGCCGTAATCATTTCTGGCCTACCAACTGCTGCTATCAGAATATCTGCATTTCTGGTTATGGCCTCCAAATTCTGAGACCGAGAATGGGCAATAGTTACTGTACTATTAGCTTCTAATAACATTAATGCCATTGGTTTGCCGACTAAAATACTACGTCCTAATATCACTGCTTGTTTTCCCTGTAATTCTATTTTGTATTCTTGCAACAAGCGCATCACTCCCGCAGGAGTACAACTGCGTAAACCTTTTTCACCTCGAAGCAGTTGACCTAAATTCATGGGATGAAGTCCATCTACGTCTTTACTGGGGTCTGTTTGGTAGAGTAAAGAGGTAGAGTCTAAGTGTTCTGGTAGAGGTAGTTGGACGAGAATACCGTCTACTTCTGGATTTTGGTTTAATTGTTGAATAACTTGTGTTAATTCAGCTTGAGATGTTTGGGCCGGAAAATGTTTGCCAAAGGAGGATATCCCTACTTGACTACAGGCTTTTTCTTTGTTGCGGACATATACTGCACTGGCGGGGTTGTCTCCTACCATTAATACTGCTAACCCTGGAGGACGACCAATTTTGCTTTGCAAGGTCTGAACTTTTTGTTGGAGTTCTGCTTTGATTTTTTTGGCCAGTGCTTTACCGTCTAATTTTTTTACCATTTTTATTTCTTGTTTGAGCTTTGCTTTTAAATTTCTGTATCGGAATAGATTTCTTTATTTTTATTTTTGATTTTTAAAGTATATTTTCTTGTCAACATAAAAATAATAGTATGGTTATTAGTATCTAAAAGTAGATTTTGTGATGTTTTAAGTAAATAAAAATATTGTTGAATTTTGGGCGCTAAAAAATTCAATATAGAGTTAAATATTTTATTGGTATTATGGAACTATAAAGTATTTTTATTTGAAGACTAATATTTTAGTGGAATCTAGGGTAATTTCAGTTAAAATTTAACAGTTATCAGTATCTCAGGTTTAAGCTTGAGGCTTGAAATACTGAATTTTCTTTTTTTATCTTCTTGAAAGGACAGGTTTGATACCTTATTTCTTTAGTCAGGATGAAAGAATTCAACAATTAATAATTAACAATTACCGAAAATTTGTGGGTATGCGCCTCTCTTTTTAAAGGGATAAAAAAAAGAGACTATTCCTTATATCAAGCCTCTTTATTGCTGAAGGGCGCAGTTCCTCCGGAGGAGGCTAACTGATAACTGATCACTGATAACTGAAATTACTTCTCCTTCAAAAAAGATGTTTTTTTCTTTTTTATCTTTGATGGGTAGAGGCTTTAAAGCTTAATTTTTCGGCGATATTAAAAAAAATTATAGCAGTCAAAGCAAAGGTTAGGATAGAACTAAAGCTGAAAACTCAGACAACGCCAGATTTCTTATTCTTACTTCTTCCTTCTTTCTTCTGCTATAACTCTAAATTTTAAGTATGATGAAAGTGATGGAAATAAATTTTATTTTTTTTAGTAATAATTATAAAACAATAGTTGAAATAAGGAAAAAAAGTTTTGATGAGAACCAGGGAAGCCATTAAGGAAGTCAGAAGTCAGAAGTCAGCAGTTAGAAGTTATTTTTGTAACGGGAATTTGAGCCCCCTTCCAAAAAGATTTCGCCTTAAAAGGCGGGGTTTTAGACCCAATTATTTTGATAAAAATATATTGAGAATGAATTTATTAAGAATATTGCAGAAGTTTCCATTTAGCTTTCTGTTTATTCGTTATTTCTGCTTAAATCCATTTTTTAATAAATTCAAAACTATTCTAATTCTGCTGTTAGTAACAAGTTTAATTAGTTGCGGAAAAATTACAGAAACAGCGATTAAATTAAGTCTAAATGTGAGTCGAATTAGCAAAATTCAAACAAAGGGTAAAATCGATCGCCAAGTATATTTGAAAGGAACTGTAGAAAGTAAAGCTCCTTTCTTAGAAACTGGTGCTTATGAATTAACAGATGATACTGGCAGTATTTGGATATTTACTAAAGCAGAATTACCAGAGGTGGGAACGGAAATAACAATTAAAGGGAGAATAAGTTATCAAAGTATTGTGGTTCCTGAATTAGGTAACCAGGATGTGGGAGATTTCTATGTAGAAGAAATAGAACGAGTAGAAGTTGAAAATCAAAATCAAGAAGAAAATGAACAACAATAATTTACCTCATGTAGCGATCGCTATTCTTTACCGAGAAGGAAAATTTCTGATGCAACTCCGGGATAATATTCCGACTATTTTTTATCCTGGTGTTTGGGCTTTTTTTGGAGGTCATATCGAACCTGGAGAAACAGCAGAAGTGGCTCTGAAACGAGAATTAGCAGAAGAAATAAGTTATATTCCTGAGACAGTTTCGGAATTTGGTGTTTACTCTGATGTTAAAGTTGTTCGTCATGTATTTCATGCTCCTTTAACTGTGGAATTAAAAGATTTGGTTTTGGGAGAAGGTTGGGATATGGGGTTATTAACTCCAGCAGAAATTAAGGCAGGTAAAGCTTATTCTGAGAATGCTGGAATGGAGCGATCGCTTGGTGAATTTCATCAAAAAATTCTCTTAGATTTTATGAATAAATATGGCATTAAATAATAGGAGTCAGGAGTCAGAATGAATGGCTTTAATAGCAGTTTTTCTGATCCACCAATTCCCTATAGAATGCTCAAATATTGGACGTTGCTTTATGGGAAATATTGGTGTGATATTGAGCAAGTGGTTATCTTGTTAAAAGAGATTGATTCAGAATTGGCTTTTCAAAATAAATTTTAAAGGCAAAATACTCGGCATTCTTATCGAGTAATTCGACTTTGGGAGGAGGAGTCGGCACCTTTTTTGGCTGATAATGCTTTATTACCATTAGCAACTTTAACTCGTAGTGAAAGTCCGACAGCTTTATTGTCACAGGTAGCAGAAAGAATTGGTAGAATAGAAGAGTCAAATCAACAAAAAAATATTTCTGCTGCTGCGGAAATACTAGGGGTTTAAGGTTTGATAAAAATTTAATTCGTCAACTTTTGAGGGAGGAGATAATGAAAGAGTCTGTAATATATCAGGATATTCTTCACAAAGGAGAAAAAATTGGTGAACAACGTGGCGAACAACGTGGTTTGTAAACAGGTTTAAACCGAGGTAAACAACAGGGAGAAGCTGAAATTATTATCACATTAATAACTCACAGATTCGGAGATATTTATGAGGAAATAGAAGCTAAAATTCGGAGTTTATCTATTTCTCAGTTGAATGAGTTAGCGATCGCCCAATTGAATTTTACTTCTATGGATGATTTGGTTAATTGGTTAAATGAATCTGAGAATTAATTAGTAGTTTTGTCAATCTGGATTTTGAGGAATTTGATGACTGGAGAGTTTAATGTTCTGATTCAAATTCCTTTTTTATTTGAATAGAAGGGTAACAAATGCAAGAATCTGTAATTTATCAGGATATTTTCCAGACAGGTTTTGAACGAGGTTTCCAAAGAGGTTTTGAGCGGGGTTTCCAAAGAGGTTTTGAACGGGGTTTAAAGCAGGGAATAGCTAAAATAATTATCCGTTTTCTAACTCGTAATTTGGGAATTATTTCTGAAGAAATGGAAGCTAAAATTTGGAGTTTATCTATTTCTGAGTTGGATGAACTTGTGGATGCTCAGTTCAATTTTACTTCTATGGATGATTTGATGAATTGGTTAAGTCAATCTCAGAATTAAAAAGCTGGTAGGGGTGGTTTTGAGGAATAAATGACCAATTTTTCAAGAATTTTAGTTAAACCTGTCCTTACTTACTTTTGACTTCTGACTTCCCGTCGCCAACACCATCACATAAATGTTTATCGCTTTCACTCACATCAGGGTTATTTTCTAGGTAGTCGCGCATCCAGTTGCAAGCCCACTCATGGAAGCTAAACTTCCAACCATTCCACAATTTTACTGTTTTATCATAACCAGCGGAAGCAATAGTCTCTCCATCAGGACTAAATGCTACACCATGGACCCAACTCTGATGATCCTCCAGAGTCCTCAATAATTGTCCTTTCTGGTTCCATAACTTTACTGTTTTGTCAGCACTTGCAGTAGCTATAGTCTCTCCATCAGGACTGAATGCTACATCATTGACCCAATCCTCATGACCGATGAGAGTATGCAGTAATTTCCCCTGACGATTCCACAATTTCACTGTTTTATCATAACCAGCAGAAGCAATAGTCTCTCCATCAGGACTAAATGCTACACCACGGACCCAATCCTCATGGCCGGTGAGAGTCTGCAATAATTTCCCCTGACGGTTCCACAATTTCACTGTTTTGTCACCACTGGCAGAAGCAATAGTCTCTCCATCGGGACTAAATGCTACACCATAGACCGAACTCTCATGGCCGGTGAGAGTCTGCAATAATTTCCCTTGACGGTTCCACAATTTCACTGTCTTGTCAGCACTTGCAGAAGCAATAGTCTCTCCATCAGGACTAAATGTTACACCATAGACCGAATTCTCATGACCAGTGAGAGTCTGCAATAATTTCCCTTGACGGTTCCACAATTTCACTGTATATTCATAACTTACAGTTGCTATAATCTCTCCATCAGGGCTAAAGGCTACATCCCAGACGAAATCCTTATGCTTGGTGAAAGTTTGCAATAATTTCCCTTGACGGTTCCACAATTTTACTGTATAGTCACGACTTGCAGTTGCTATAGTCTCTCCATCAGGACTAAATTCTATATCATTGACCACATGCTTATGACCAGTGAGAGTCTGCAATAATTTCCCCTGACGATTCCACAATTTCACTGTCTTGTCAGCACTTGCAGTTGCGATAGTCTCTCCATCAGGACTAAATTCTACATCATTGACCCAACTCTGATGACCAGTGAGAGTCTGCAATAATTTCCTCTGACGGTTCCACAATTTCACTGTCTTGTCAGCACTTGCAGTTGCTATAGTCTCTCCATCAGGACTAAATGCTACACCATTGACATAATCTTTATGGTCACTGAGAGTACCCAAGACTTTATCCTGACGCTCCCACAATTTCACTGTATTGTCGGTACTTGCAGTTGCAATAGTCTCTCCATCAGGACTAAATGTTACACCATTGACATAATCTTTATGGTCACTGAGAGTATGTAATAATTTCCCCTGACGGTTCCACAATTTTACTGTATAGTCACGACTTGCAGAAGCAATAGTCTCTCCATCAGGACTAAATGCTACACCATTGACCCAACTCTGATGACCAGTGAGAGTCTGCAATAATTGCCCCTGACGGTTCCACAACTTCACTGTATTGTCACGACTTGCAGAAGCAATAGTCTCTCCATCAGGACTAAATGCTACACCATTGACCCAACTCTGATGACCAGTGAGAGTCTGCAATAATTTCCCTTGACGGTTCCACAATTTCACTGTTTTGTCACCACTGCTAGAAGCAATAGTCTCTCCATCGGGACTAAATGCTACACCATTGACCCTACTCTCATGGCCGGTGAGAGTCTGCAATAATTTCCCCTGACGGTTCCACAACTTCACTGTATAGTCATCACTTGCAGAAGCAATAGTCTCTCCATCGGGACTAAATGCTACACCATTGACCGAATCCTCATGCCCCCTCAGAAGATTACGCTCTCGGTATCTTTGAGGATAGATAGATATTATGACTTGCCTTAAAGCACCTTTTATCTGCTTCCTGTTATTAGCCTGGGGTTGGAATATGATATTAGGACTCGGTAGTTGTTTTGCTGCTCTTAAAGCTTGCAGGATTGCTTCCCTATACTGATTTGAATTAAAAAATAATTGAGAAGTAATACTTTTACGCACTGCTTCCACTTCCGCAACCTCGAGACTTGCTCGCAAAAAAATCACTCCAGTAAAAGCTGCTGTCATAAAGGATAGTGCCAATAGTCCAAAACTTATCCACAGCCACTTTTCTACTTTCCGCTTTGCCTCATCTAGTATCTGATTTACCTTCGACTGAGCATCCAACTTTACCTGCATTTCCAACTTTTCTCCTTCAATAGCCTGTTTCTCCAAATCCTGAGAAGCAGCCAAAAAGCGATAGTCGAGAACACTCAAACTTTTATCCCCCGCCCACACTAAAGCATCAGCTAAAGTTTTACCTCCCAACAGTCGCGACTCATCTTGACATCCCGACTTTTGCCAAGCAGTAAACGCCTCAGAGTAAGGTCGTAACTTGGCTAACTCCTGTTCTACCCACTGAAGATTAAATACTTGTTGATAGATATAATTAGTGACCTGTAACTTGCCTTGACATTTGACAACCAAACCTGTGAGGCGGAGTTCCATTTGTTCAGAACTGTCATTTGCTCTTATTCCCTTATAAGACGAGATTAAAACCTGCTGATACAAACCCAACAACCGACTTGCTCGTTTTTCATTTACCAAGACGCGATCGCGAATTGTCCGTAAGTGTTCTGGGTTATCGTGAGATTCCCAATTATTAATAATATAAGTCCGAACTAACTCTCCCACATCGGGAGTACTACTATTATTATTTTGAACAATTATTTGACACAACTTTTGAGTTAAAAAAGGTTGCCCACCAGTCCATTCTAAAACTTCAGCTAATACCTGTTCTGCATTTTCTACCCTATTTTTTAAGCCAGGAGTTAGGAAATCTTTGGCTTCTGCGAAACTAAAACCTGTTAACTCTATCGCCCTACCAATATTAAAAGGAGTCCGAGTTTTATCAGCTATTAAATTAGAAGGAGTTGCCACCCCAAATAAAGCAAAAGATAATCGTTGATATTCTGGATTTTCTGCCCGTTTATTATGGCAAGCTCGAATCAGAGCAAAAAAATCATCGGTGGGAAAATCTAGACTAATTAAACTGTCTATCTCATCAACAAAAATGACAGTATTTTTCCCAACTTCTCGCAGCAAAACTTCTCTTAAAAAATCTCTAAATTGTTGTACAGGGGATAAATCTTCTCTTTCTTTTAACCACGTTCGCCGATTAATACTCAAGTCAAAAGTGCTAACCAACTCTTGAATAATACCCCGATACCATTGCTTGACATTAATTTCTTGACTACCCACATCAGTTAAGTCAATTACAGCACAGGCAAACCCTTCTTTTTCTAATCTGGCCTTAGTACGTAACATTAAACTTGACTTTCCCATTTGTCGGCAGTTCAACACATAACAAAATGCTCCTAATTTGAGGGCATGATAAAGATTTTCATCTGCTTCTCGTTTCACATAACTAGGTGCATCAGCAGGTAAACTTCCTCCTACTTGATATTGATAATTTTGGTTTTGTTTTGTGTTCATGGATAGACCGTTTCACGGAAGTCAAAAGTCAAAAGTAATTTATGATTGAGTTTTCGTTGTGGAAATCCTCCGAACAGGATTTACTAATTTCCGCGCCCTCAATGGATAGTCCTATATCATTATAAGCGTTCATAAAAATATTGCCGATATAATTCACATCTAGGAATAACATTATTACCCACTAATTTTACTAATCCTAAACTATACAATTTATAAGTCAACATGGACTCTAAATTTACACATTCTGTTGCCATAACAACTTTATGAAAAGCTGCTTTTAGTTCGGGATTAGTTTCTAAAATTGATAATAATTCTTGCAGATGACTGCGATAAATTCCCTCATTAGTTGGTGCTTTTTCTAGTAATTCCGACAAGGTTAAATTCTGACGAATTGCTAAATAAGACAAAGCCCGGTCTAATAAAAAAGGATGCCCTCCCATAACGTCAGTTAACTGCTTCACTTTTTCAGCCTGCCAATTTAATTGATAATTTTCAGTAAGTTTCCTTACTTGCTCCAAATTAAACTCTGGTAACTCAATAGGTTCGCCCACATTAAAAGGAGATTGATTAATATCTAAAGTAATATAAACTTCTGTGGAATGAACTACTACTAAGCGTAACTTTTTCCAGAGATTTTTTCGTTTTGCTGTCTCATGCCAAGAACGTAATAATCCCAAAAAATCCTCAGCAATTGGATGTGGAAAAATCAAGTCTATATTATCTATACATAAAACCAATGCTTCTGTTACTTTTGGCAATAAGCATTCTTCAAAATAAATCTTACAATTAACCTTACTACTATCTTCCTCATCCCAAGATTCATTTAAAATTTCTTTTGGCACATTTAATTCACGACCTAAACCACGACAAAACCAGCGCAAAAATTTATCTAAATCTTGAAAATCAGTAGTATCAGCATCTAATAAGTTAATAGATGCCGCTTGGTAGTTATGTTTTTTCCCTTGTTCTAAAATTCTATTAGTGAGAAAAGTTTTTCCCATTTGTTTAGGAGCTTTAATTCTGATTAAAGAACCTGGTTGTAATAAAGTTTCATAACAAATAGATTCAATAGGTGGTCGTTCAATATAAATGGCATTTTCTATTTTTCTTTCCCTTTCTGGTGTTTGAGCTATCGCTTGCCAATCAAGACCTAATTTCTCACATATTTCGGTAAAATGTAAGAAATATACAGGTCTACAATTAAGGAAATTAGAGACAGTTGAAAGAGCAATACCTAACTCAATAGCTAGATTTTTTTGACTAGGAAAATTATTACTCTTAACAGCCGATTTAACTTTTTCCAGATATTCTGGTGCGACTCTAATAGAGCTAATGGGTTGTCGTTCTATATAAATAGTCTTTTCTACTTCTGTTTCTTTTTTCGGTATAGGAATATTAACTGAAAAATTGTTTTGTATTGTTGATAATTCTTGTTCATCCCATTTCCGCTTCAAAGCCTCTCTAAAATTTTTCTTAGACACCTCCTCTCCTAATGCTTCTGAAAGTTTATCCCATAACTTTTTGCCATAATCCTTACTCAAAGTATTTGGAGCATAATTACAAGATTTTGCCATTTTCTCGTAAGTATAATTATCCCAAGCACCTTTAATAATTATTTTTTCAACATCACTGAGGTATTTTCCTGTCTTTTCAAATACAGCTTTATCTGCAAGTTTTTCTGCTATATCCCAAGTAAATTCAACTTTTAAGTTCATGGATAGTTTAGAAATCTAGACTTTTTACCAAAACTATCATATAAATTTATTTACTATCCAAAACACATAAATCCATACTTTTCCATACTTTTCCATACATTTTTGTGAAACTGCATAAATTTACCATATTTTATACATCAATTATTTCCTTACCTTTTCCCATTGTTAGTCTCATTATCAAATGTCAATATAGGAGACAACAAAGTAATAAAGGAATTTCAAAGATGACTACATTTAATAATAATCAAAACCCTACCCCTACCACAATGGAACAACTCGTAATTAAAGAACGCCTGCGTCAAGCAAAATTAAGCTTTAATATTGCTCTAACTTTAACTGTAATTAGTGCCATTATCAGCGTAACAGGTGCGGGACTTTTACTATCAGGAAAAACTTCTGAAGGAACAGCCACAACAGCAGGCGGACTTGCTTCACAAATTGTCAGTATCGGTTTACTAAAAATGACTAAAGATACTAATGAAAGACTCGATAAAATAGCAACTGAATTCCAAGACGAAGATTAGAAGAAAGCAAACATTGAGTGGGCAAATATTCTCTTACTCTACTAAAATTATCTGATACCAAATTTTGATGAAGCTGCATATAACTAGAGCTTATAAAAACATTGCCTTGCTTAAGTTTATTCTGTGCAACTTCACATTAAATTGGTATATAGCGTTTCTCAAATTGGTGAGATACAGTTTTAGATCCCCCCTAACCCCCCTTAATCAGGCAGGGCTAATTCATTGTCGCCAGAGAAAAATATTGAGGAGTACAATGATTGGTGTCAAGTATTGAGTGAAGCCAAATATTCTCTATTTAGGGCTTAGATAGAAATGAACT